>JBFFGY010000110.1:0-8110 GCA_041557215.1 Alphaproteobacteria bacterium | reverse complement strand
TTTGGGAATTTAGGCGCCGCCATAATTGGCGGCGCCAACCGTTTCAGACCTCGCCGGTATATTCGCCGCGCGCCGGGTAATCCTTGGCGATAACGAAATCCATCGCCTGCACCAGCTCGGCGAAATGGGGCCGGACGAAGGGCATGGTCTGGACCGAGCCGTAATAGAGCGTCCGATCGGGACGGACCAGGAAAACGCCAGGCTCGGAAAACAGTGCCGGCTCCTCGATGCCGATCGAGGTCTTGCCGCGCGAGGTGGAGATATACAGGCCCCATTCCCGGGCCACAGATAGCGGCAGGCCATAGCCCATACGCAAATTCGAGGCGCCGATCTTCTCGGCCATATCCTGCGTCCTCTCTTTATCGTCGGAACTGACAGCGAGGGTCTTCACGCCCCGGCTTTCGAATTCCGGGGTCAGGCGCTCAAGCTCCTTCAGGTAATTGGCGCAGATCGGGCAGTGCAGTCCGCGATAAAAGCAGACGAGCGTAAAGCGCTCCGGGTTGTCCGCGGCTAGGTTGAAACGGCCATGGGAAAGGGTATCCAGTTCAAGTTCTGGTGTGGTTTGACGGGGAATGAGCAAAGATCTGTTCCTTAAGAAATTGATTGCAGGGCGTTGGTTTCGTCGCGATCTGGGTCAGCGACGGGCTTGACAATACCGTACTGAAAAATATTTTATGTTCATAAATATTGATCGAGAGTACATTCCATGGCGGCAAATCGCCCCGATCGCCTTTCGGCACTGATCCAACGATTTAGAATAGAGGCATCGGTACTTTCGGCCGCCGGCCAGGCCGCCCCCAACCTTTTCATTATCCGGCGGGGCAATCTGCCGTCATTGCACGGGCAACATGGCGGCCTGTCGGTAGCTGGCCCGAAGCTCGTCTTCTTTCCCTATACCCCGCTTCAGGACCTTCAGGCCTCGTTGCAAGCTGCTGATGCAGAGTTTGTCTGCGCGGAGGTCGATATGGGCGGCGATGCCAACCCGATCGCTCGCGCCCTGCCGAATCCTGTGGTGGTCCCCCTGGCGGAGGCGGAATCATTGAGCGCGGTCGCGGATATTCTTATGGAGGAAGCCCTGTTGCCGCGCTGCGGAGGCCGCGCGGTTGTCGACCGGCTATGCGAGGTCGTGGTCATAAGACTGCTGCGCCATGTGATCGAGGCAGGACAGGCGGAACCGGGCTTGCTGGCCGGCCTGGCCCACCCGAATCTCAGCCTTGCCATCGTGGCCATGCATGACGGCCCCGGCCGGAACTGGCACCTGGAAGATCTTGCGGATGTCGCCGGCATGTCGCGCACGCATTTCGCCAATTCGTTCCGCGAGACTGTCGGCGTGACACCGGGGGAATATCTCTCTGGCTGGCGGCTCACGCTTGCCCGCACGGAAATCGCGAAAGGCGTTCCGTTAAAGGTCGTCGCGGGCCGGATTGGTTTTTCCAGTTCCGCCGCCCTGTCCCGCGCCTTCTCCCGCCGTTTCGGCTTTACGCCCCGCGAAGGCCTCGCGCGCGTCCATCGACAAGTCGCCGCATCCTAAACTCAGCGCCGTTCGCGGAAGAATTCCCGCAGCAGGTCGCCGGCCTCGCGCGCCGCGATCCCACCATAAACCGCTGGGCGGTGATGGCAGGTGGGCTGTTCGAAGAATCTGGGACCGTGGTCCACACCGCCGCCCTTCGGGTCTTCCGCCCCGTAATAGAGGCGGCGAATGCGGGCGAACGAGATGGCGGCCGCACACATGGCGCAGGGCTCCAGCGTGACATAGAGGTCGCATTCCGCAAGGCGCGGCTCGCCCACCGACGCGGCCGCTTCGCGAATGACCAGCATCTCGGCATGGGCAGTGGGATCGGCGTCGCCTTCCGTCCGGTTGCCGGCGCGCGCCAGGATTTCTCCGGTCGCTCCGTCGACCAGCACTGCCCCCACAGGGACCTCTCCCCGCGCGGCGGCAGCACGCGCCTCTTCCAGCGCAATATCCATGTAGCCCGTATTTTTCACGCCGGCAGCCCCGCGGCGCGGAGAGCGGCGATGTCGGTTTCAAGCCCCGCCGCATCTGCCCGGAATTGGGTATCCGCCCAGGCGGTAATGGCGAATTCCGGGCGGATGGCCAGAAGCTGCTCCGCCGCCCGCTTCGCCTCTTCCGACCGTCCGGTTTGCTGATACGCGATTACCAGATCGGAAAGGCCGAATCCGGGGCTGCGGGCGTGATAGGCCTTAAAGGCGGCAATCGCCTCATCGAAACGCCCCGCCAGCCGATAGGCGTTTCCGAGGTGGCCCAGATAATAGCCGGGATAGTTCGGGCTGAGGGTCATCGCCCTTTCGCCATGCGCCACGGCTTCTTCCGCATGACCCGCAAAGGCCAGGATGAAGCAGGCGAAGGTCGCCACTTCGGCGGAACCGGGCGCCAGGTCCAGCGCTTTCCTGACGCGGTCCGCCGCCTGGCCATACTGGCCTTCCAGCAGCAAGGTAAGGCTCAATGTGCGGTTGGCGTCGGGGTCCTCAGGATCGAGTGCCATGGCCTGATCGGCATATCTTTTTGCCTTCCCGAGAGCCGCCTCCCGGTCATCCCACCAGCCGAATCGCACGTCGAGGTAATGGATGAAGCCGACCATGGCGTGCAGGGCGGCCGAATCGGGATCAAACGCCAACGCCCGCTTCCAGCTGGCCAGCGCCCGCCCCATATCCTCCTTTGTAACCGACCGGCGAAAATGCGACAGGCCCTGGACCCAAAGCGTCCAGGCTTCGACATTACTGGTCGTTGAGTAATGTATCCTCGCTTGTTCGCCTTCGGTAAGCCTGACCCGCATTTCGGTTGCCACGACCAGCGTAATCTCGTCCTGGACCGCAAAAATGTCGTCCATCGAGCGGTCATATCGTTCGGCCCAGACATGCGAGCCGTCGCGGGCGTCGATAAGCTGTGCGGTTATACGAATGCGATTGGCGCTTGTCCGAACACTGCCCTCTAGAACATACCGTACGCCAAGCTGCCGCGCGGCCTCGCGAATATCGACCGCCTGCCCCTTATAGACAAAGGTGGAATTGCGGGCGATGACCCGCAGACCGTCCAGCTTCGACAGCGTCGTGATGATATCCTCAACCAGGCCATCGGCGAAATATTCCTGTTCCGGGTCACCCGACATATTCGCGAACGGCAGTACGGCGATCGAGGGTGTTTCGTCCGTCCCTGATGGCATGTCTGCCGCGGCGTGACCCGGCGTGTCGTCACCGCTCCAGCGCCAGCCACGAACCGCCGCCTCGATATTCTTCAGGGTTAGTTCGCCTGCATCCCGGAAGACCGCGCCGACCTTCCCCTTGATCTGGACATGCACGGCATCGGACACCAGCACGCCGCTCTTCGGCGCCTGCCCCTCGAGACGGGCCGCTAGGTTGACGCCATCCCCGAAAATATCGTCGCCATCGATCACGATATCACCCAGGTTTACGCCGATGCGAAATTCAATCGACTCGTCGTCTGCCCGTGTCTTGTTGCTGTCCGCCATCGCCTTCTGGATCGCGACGGCACATTCCACCGCATCCACGGCGCTGGCGAACTCGACCAAGGCGCCGTCGCCCATCATCTTGACGATGCGGCCGCGGTGAGCGGCGACCGCGGGATTGAAGCAATCGGTCCAGACGCCCTGCATGGCAGCGAGCGTCCCCGCTTCGTCGGCATGCATCAGCCGCGAATAACCGACAATGTCGGCGGCAAGGATCGCTGCAAGGCGGCGCTGCGGTCTGGCTTCGGCCATCTGTCGTATACGCATCCCAACAATATCGCGGACAGCCAATGTATGGTCTTTTTGGCGTGATGTATATCGCCGCCGGATAACACCTCACGAGTCAGAAGCCGACACGAGACGGCACTTCCTTCACTATGCGGGATCGCCGTAGACGACGGCCCTGCATGCCTTGGTGAAGGTGCGTTTCGAGATAGCAGTGGAGAATCCGTTGCCGTCAGTACGTTCAAGTACGGCCTCGTGCAGGTCCGGCGCCTGTTCCACGAGATCGGTCAGGCGCCAGGGGAACCTGGCGAAGGCGTCCCGCGCCACCGACAGCGTTTCCTCCAGCGCCGCCGGCCAGTTACCGACGATGCCATCCTCTTGCTGGACCAGAAGATCGGCGATGGCGCCGAGACCGGCCTTGGTCCAGCACGCTCGTTCAACATTAGCGGTACATGTTTCCAGCAGTTCCTCTTCAGCCTCGTCCAGGGCGAAGAGAATTTCGAATTTATCGGTCATGCCGCCAGCATAGAGTTCGAAGACCCGCAACAGAACCGGCGTCAAACGATCGCCGGCGCAAGCCTCGCCGCCGGGGCAAGTATCGCAAGAAAGCATAGGCTCCTACCCTCCCTATCCAACAAATATTCTGCCGCCTGTTTCTGTCAACCTCGCAAAGCGAGGACTAACGAGTCGGCTTGTCGAACGGGAGGGCCGATCGGTTCACCCGGCGCGGGCGTCGAGCCATGCCCGGCGATGGCGGTGGATTTCGTCCACCTGGTGGCGGGCCAGCTTTCCGGTGGGGGCCAGTTCCTCGGTACGGAAGAATTCCGGCAGTTCGTCGTCTTCGCGGGTGAAGCCGGCTTCCTCGTTGAACTGCGCCTCCATCTCCAGCGTCTCGCGCCCCAGCGCCGCGAAAAACTCGGCCGGCAGGTCGGTGCCCAGCGCGTTGTTGATGGCGTCCACCATGAAGGCGTGGTTGATATTGGTCACCGCGCGCCCGAAGATGCAGATGCCCAGCGAATCCGCCGCCGCCGAGTTGGTCTGCATGTCCATCGACAGGTCGGTCAAATGCTCGGTGTCCTTGCCCTTGCAGTCATAGGCGGGCAGGTTGCCGGCGGTATGGTCGGCGCCCTGGGCGGTGACCATCATGGAAATCGCCGTCACCTCGATGACGCGTGGGTCGTAGGCGCTGATCGCCTGTTTCTTGATAACCGGCACGCGACGCACCTGGAAATATTCACCGACCCGGGCCGTGCCCTGGGCCAGGATCCGTCCGCGCTCGTTGCCCTTGCGGATATCCTCCAGCGCTTCCGCCATGAAGGCGGTATCACCGAATTTCGCCTGCCCGGCCTCCATCAGCACACCGAGCATGGCGCCGACCTCGATGGTGTCGATGCCAAGATCGTTGGCGACATGGTTCAGCCGCGCAAGATCGTCCGGATCGTCCAGGCCGCAATTGGTACCCATCAGGCCAATCGTTTCATATTCCAGCGGCGAGACAAGTTCCTTGCCATCCTCGTCGACATAGACATTGCTGCATTTGATCATGCAGCCCGGCATGCAGGCATGTTCGGCGTCGCCGCCGCGGCTGAGATTGCGCTCGCGGATATGCTCGCCGCCCATTTTGTTGACGCCCTTTGAGGTGTCGATTAACTGGCCGGAGGAGAAATTGCGCACCGGCAGGCCGCCGACATGATTCATCACGTCGGCCATCATCGCCGTGCCCAGCTTGGTGTAGTTCTCGATCGCGGGTTCGGCGGCCAGCTTGGCGTTGTATTCCTTGACCGAGGTCATGACCTTCTTGCGGTCGTGGAACGGCGGCATCTTGTGCTTGTCGATGACGATGGCCTTGACCTTCTTGGCCCCCATCACCGCGCCGACGCCGCCGCGCGCGGCCAGGCGCGCCGGCCGGTTGTCGGTGTCCGAGAAGGCGATGCCCGCCATCAGCCCCTGATATTCGCCCACCGGCCCGCAAAGCGCGATGCTGACCTTCTCGCCGTATTTCTCATGCAGTAGTGCGGCGGCCTCGAAATTGTTCTTGCCCAGATAGGGCTCGGCGCTCTCGAAGGAGATCTCGCCTTCCTTCGAGATCCGAATGACCACCCATTCGTCCGACGCGCCATGGAGCGTCAACCCCGCCATCTCGAGCTGACCCAGCGCGAAGGCAAAGGTGCCGCCGGCATTGGCTTCCTTGATGCCGCCTGTCAGCGGGCTCTTGCAGCCTACCGACAGCCGGTTGGCGTTGGAGAAGTTGGTGCCGGCGAACGGCCCGGCAGAAAAGATCAGCGGATTTTCCGGCGAAAGCGGGTCGACCTTGGCAACGCCAGCCTCAAGCAGCGTCTTGACGATGTAATGCCGGCCGGCGCGCGCCAGCGCCTCCCCCGACATATCCTCGGTTTCGATGGTACGGTCATTGAGATTGATGTGAAGATATTTGCGCATGACGCTCCGTCCGTTCCGCTGAAATCCCGCCCTAGGCCATATATGACAACCGCCTGTCCTGGCAACCGCCAAGAACCATTGCTCAGTGTACTGATGGCTTGCCAAAATTGCAATGGGTGCTTGGCAGCGCAGGAACCACAGCCGATTGATGCGCATCAATGCCGGCCGTGCAATTTCAGCGCAATAATCCGGCCATGTCCGATCAGGGCCACGCGGCCGCCTCTTGGGTGCCGCGCCCATAAACGACGAAGGATCGGCGAAATGACCCACAAACAGATTCTGTTCCGCGCCCCGGCGCGCGGAAAAATCCTTCGTGGCACGACCATGCTGGCCGACGCCGTAAGGATTACCCTCGGACCGAAATCCAAATCGGTCCTTATCCAGAAGAAGTGGGGCGGCCCAATCGTCTGCAATGACGGCGTCACCATCGCCAAGGAGATCGAACTCAAGGACCCGGAGGAGAATCTCGGCGCCCAGATGCTGCGCCAGGCGGCCGAAAAGACCGGTGATGCGGTGGGCGACGGCACCAGCACCTCGACCGTTCTCGCCCACGCGATATTCGCCGACGGCCTGCGCAATGTCGTGGCCGGTGCCGGCGCCATTGACATCAAGCGCGGGCTCGACCGTGCCCTTGGAGCCGCGGTGGAGTCCTTCCGCAAACTGTCGAAACCGACCAAGAGCACGAAAGAAAAGGAGCAAGTCGCCACGATTTCGGCCCATAACGACCCGCAGATCGGCGAACTGGTCGCGGATGCCATGGAAAAAGTCGGTGACGAGGGCGTCATCACAGTCGAGGAGTCCAAGACGACGGAAACCCTGCTGGAGGTGGTCGAGGGGATGCAGTTCGACCGCGGCTATATCTCACCCTACTTCGTCACCGATCCGGAAAAGATGGAAGCGGTCCTGGAGGACCCATACGTCCTGCTGTGCGACAACAAGATCAGCATGCTGAAGGATATGGTGCCGCTGCTGGAGCAGGTCGTGAAGGGCGGCAAGCCGATCCTGTTCGTGGCCGAAGACGTCGAACGGGAGGCCTTGGCCACGCTGATCGTCAACCAGCTTCGAGGCACGCTGCGCTGCGCCGCGGTCAAGGCGCCCGGTTTCGGCGACCGGCGCAAGGCCATGTTGGAGGATATCGCTACCCTCACCGGCGGCCAGGTGGTTTCGGAAGACGTCGGCGTGAAGCTGGAAAATGTCGGCCTCTCTCAGCTCGGTCAGGCCATGCGAGTCGTCATCGACCGCGATAATACGACGATAATCGGCGGCAAGGGCGGCAAGCCAGAGATCGACGGACGCATCCGGCAGATTCGGTCCCAGATCGACAAGACCACCAGCGACTACGATCGCGAGAAACTTCAGGAGCGGCTGGCCAAGCTGGCCGGCGGCGGCGCGGTCATAAGGGTCGGCGCGCCGTCGGAAGCCGAGATGAAGAGCAAGAAGGAAGCCCTGGACGACGCGATCAGCGCCACCAAGGCGGCCGTGGAAGAGGGCATCGTTCCCGGCGGCGGCCTGGCGCTGTTGCGCTGCACGGATGCGCTCAAACGGGAGGAAGACGACGCCTCGGGCGACGAAAAGACCGGCATTCAGATCCTGCGCCGCGCCCTGGACGCACCGGCCCGGACGATTGCCGAAAATTCGGCGGTGGATGGCGGTGTGGTCGTCGCGCGAATGCTGGAAAGCGAAGGTACCATCGGGTTCGATGCGGCAAATGGAACCTATGTCGATCTCGTCGAGGCCGGCATCGTCGATCCGACCAAGGTCGTAAGGATCGCCTTGGAAAATGCGGTTTCCGTCGCCAGCGTCCTGCTGTTGACCGAGGCGACAATCACGGAAATCCCGGAACCGGAGAAGCCGGCTCCCAGAGAGCCGGAGATGACCTTCTAGCGGGCGGCTGTATGACAGCTGACCGGCGACGGATTTTCATTGTCGCCGGCGAAGCTTCGGCTATGATCCCGGCCCAT
>JBFFGY010000109.1:0-8135 GCA_041557215.1 Alphaproteobacteria bacterium | reverse complement strand
GCGCGCCGGGTCAACTTCCTATTTCCGGCTCCCGTAAAAGCCCTTCGCATGCTAGGAAAGCGGGGAACATTGGACAGGGAGAAGGGCATGTTCGAAGGGTTCGATCGGCGCCGCATTGATGCGGGCGAGGTGGAGATCAATACGTTGGTGGCGGGCAAGGGGCCGCCGCTGCTGCTGTTGCATGGCTATCCGCAGAGCCATGTGATGTGGCGCAAGGTGGCGCCGGCGCTGGCCGAGCGTTTCACCGTGGTGGTCACCGATCTGCGCGGTTATGGCGACAGCGGCAAACCGGCCGGCGACGAAGCATACGAAAACTACAGCAAGCGGCGCATGGCGGCCGACCAGATCAATGTCATGGCGGCGCTGGGCTTCGAGAAATTCCAGGTTGCCGGCCATGACCGCGGCGGGCGGGTGACACACCGCATGTGCCTGGATCACCCGGATCGCATACAGCGCGCCTGCGTGATGGATATCGTGCCGACCCACACGATTTTCGCCAACCTGAACACCAAGGTGGCCTATGGTTATTACCACTGGCTGTTCCTCAGCCAGCCTTTCGATCTGCCGGAACGACTGATCGGCGCGGATCCGGAATATTACCTGCAGCGCAAGCTGGGCCACTGGAGCGCAGATATGGGCGGCTTCGAGGAAGAAGCGATGGCGGAGTACCGCCGCTGTTTTTCCGATCCCGCCACCATCCATGCCAGTTGCGAGGATTACCGCGCCGCCATCACCATCGACCTGGAGCATGACGAGGCCGATTTCGACGCCCGCATCACCTGCCCGCTGCTGGTGCTCTGGGGTGCGAAAGGGCTGATGCAAAAGAGCTACGACGTACTCGATACATGGCGTTCGAAGGCCCTTGACCCGCAGGGTAGGGCCCTGGACTGCGGCCATTTCCTGCCGGAGGAGGCGCCGGAGGAAACCCTGCGTGAAATGCTGGCTTTTTTTGATGCCTGACAAGGTGGATTCCTTGGTATTTTGAAGGAGCTTCCTATATATGAAGCCGCGTGGGGCCATGCAGGCCCCGGCGACGAGAGAGGGTTGGCGTGGCCGACGACATCAAGGACGATAACGGGCAGGAAGAACAGCAGCCCGGCGAAAGCGCGCCGGAAAATCCGGAAGCGATGCAAGTCGATTCGGAAGAACATCATGCCAAACTGAAAAAGACTCTGACCTTCACGGGGCGGCTGCGGGCCTATTTCCTGGCAGGCATCCTGGTCACCGCACCACTGGCGATCACCATCGCGCTGGCCAGCTGGCTGATCGAATTCGTCGACAGCCGCATCGTGCCGCTGATCCCGCTGCGCTATAATCCGGACGTCTATCTCAAGGAATATCTCGGCTACGAGATCGGCATTCCCGGCCTCGGGCTGATCGTGCTGGTGATCTTCATCACCCTGGTCGGTTCCATGACCGCCGGGTTCCTGGGACGTTTCGTCATCCGGTCCAGCGAAAACATGCTGAACCGCATGCCGGTGATCCGCAGCATCTACGGCGCCAGCAAGCAGATCCTGGAAACGGTGCTGAAGCAGCAATCGAATGCGTTCCGGCAGGCGGTTCTCGTCGAATATCCCCGGCGTGGCATCTGGGCGATCGCTTTCATCACCGGCCGTACCGAGGGCGAGGTGCAGAACCTGATCGCCGACGACCTGATCAACGTCTTCCTGCCGACGACACCGAACCCGACTTCCGGTTTCCTGCTGTTCGTGCCGAAAGAAGACCTGATCCTTCTGGATATGGCGGTGGAAGAAGCCATCAAGATGGTGATTTCCGGCGGCATCGTAACCCCGCCGGATCGCCGCCCCAAGGCACTGAAAGATACGCCGGTCACAGGCTCTCGCGAGACCTGGCAAGAGCGCTGGCAGGAAAGCGCCGCGACTAACCGGAACGAAGAGTAAGCACGGCGGCGTCCCGCTCGAACAGGTAAAGCAGGGTCTTCAGGGCCTTACCGCGCGCGCCGGCGAGTTCCGGGTCGCGCGACAGGATCAGCTTCGCATCGTCCCTTGCGACCGCCAGCAATTCCCCATGCAGCCCGATATCGGCCAGGCGGAACTCGGGGAGGCCGCTCTGGCGAACGCCCAGCAGTTCGCCGGCGCCGCGCAGTTCCAGATCCTTTTCCGCGATCACGAAGCCGTCGTCGGTGGCCCGCATGGTTTCCAGCCGCGCCTTGGCAGTCTCGGTCAGCGGCTGACCATAGAGCAGCAGGCAGGTGGATGCCGCCGCACTGCGCCCGATGCGCCCGCGGAGCTGATGCAGTTGCGCCAGTCCGAACCGCTCCGCATGCTCGATGACCATGATCGTCGCCTCGGGCACGTCGATGCCGACCTCGATCACCGTGGTAGCGACCAGGATCTGCGCCGTGCCCTCTGCGAAGCGCTGCATGGCGGCGTCCTTGTCGGCGGGCTTCATCTGGCCATGCAACAGCGCCACGCGGTCGCCGAAGCGGGCGGCAAGATCGGCGAACCGGGCCTCCGCCGCGGCCATGTCCGTAACCTCGGACTCCGAAACGAGCGGACAGACCCAGTAGGCCCTGGCGCCGCCGGCGATCGCGCGGCCGACGCCCTCGATGGTCTCCTCCAGCCGGCCCAGCGGCACGATGCGGGTGTCGATCGGCTGCCGCCCGGCGGGTTTTTCAGTCAGGCGGGAATTTTCCAGGTCTCCATAGGCTGTCAGCATCAGGGTGCGCGGGATCGGTGTCGCCGTCATCACTAGCATGTCGACGCCGCGGCCCTTGGCGGCAAGATTCAGCCGCTGATGCACGCCGAACCGATGCTGCTCGTCGATCACGGCCATCATCAGGTCGTGGAACTCGACGCTTTCCTGGAACAGCGCATGGGTGCCGACGACAATCTGTATGGATCCGTCGGCCAGCCCCTCCAGGATGCGACGGCGCTCGGCCGCCTTGTCGCGTCCGGTCAGCACGGCGATCTCGACCGTGGCGGCGCGGGCCAGCGGCTCGATGGAGGCGTAATGCTGGCGCGCCAATAGCTCCGTGGGCGCCATCAGGGCGGCCTGCCCACCGGCCTCCACCGCGTTCAGCATGGCCATCAGGGCCACGACGGTCTTGCCGCTGCCGACATCGCCCTGGAGCAGGCGCAGCATACGCGAGGGTGCCTTCATGTCAGCCTCGATCTCCTCAAGGGCCGATCGCTGCGAGGCGGTCAGCGAGAAGGGCAGGGCGGCGATCATCTTTTCCCGCAGCTTGCCGTCGCCCGCGATCTGGCGTCCCGGAAGTTTCCGTTGCCTGGCCCGGATCAGCGCCAGGGCAAGCTGGTTCGCCAGCAATTCGTCGTAGGCTAGTCGTTCGCGCGCCTTGGTGAGCGGCGAAAGAGAAGCCTCGCCCTCCGGCGCGTGGGCCGCACGCAGGGAATCCCGCCAACCCGCCCAATGGCGTTTCTCGCGAAAGGCAGGATCGAGCCATTCCGGCAGGTCCGGGGCCTTTTCCAGTGCGGCATCGATGGCCTTGCGTAGCGTCTTTGTACTGAGTCCCGCCGTCATCGGGTAGACGGGCTCAACCCGGCGGACCGAACCGGCCTCTTCCGGCGGCACCACATGGTCGGGATGCGCCATCTGGATCTCTCCGCCGAAATGCTCCACGCGGCCGCTGACCACCCGTGTCGAGCCGACGGGCAACAGGCGCTCCAGATAGTCGGGCCTTGCATGAAAGAAGACCAGCGTCAGGAAACCTGTATCGTCTGAACATCGGACCTTGTAGGGCCGCCGCTTGTCGCGCGAAGGGAAATGCGCGTCGACCGTCACGGTCAGAGTCACAATATGTCCCTCCGGCGCCTGCGTCACCTTGGGTGAAAAGCGCCGGTCCACCACCTCGCGCGGCAGATGCCACAGCAGATCGATCACATGAGGGCCGGCGAGGCCCTGCACCAGCTTCGCGTTGCGCGGCCCGACTCCCGGCAGGCTGATGACTTCCGCAAACAGGGAAAAAAGGATTTCGGGGCGCAAGGGACTGGTCCGTCTGGTTGGCAATGGGGGGATTTTACCCGATGCCCGCACCCCGGCAACCACTGCATTTTGCGGGGCGGGATTTACGCGGCGGCGCAGGCGTTCTATATGCAGGCCACCATGAATGAACCGGAAGACAGCCTGGAAACTAGGCGCAAGCGCCTGCTGTTCCGCAGTTGGCATCGCGGCACGCGTGAGATGGACCTGCTGCTCGGCCGTTTTGCGGAGCGCAATCTGGCGACTTTTTCCGGAAGGCAGGTAGCGCTCTACGAGGCGCTGCTGGAGTACAGCGACAGCGACATCTATGACTGGATGAACGGTCGGGCGGCTCCGCCCAGGGAACTGGATCACGACGTCATGAAGCTATTATTGAACTTCAGATTTACCGATCAATAAATTGATAAAGCTGAATAAATACTTATCGTCTCCAGGACGGACAGAGTGCGGCAGCATTCCCGAGGGCATGGATGCCGTGCTGCTGGCCCAGGCGCGGACGGCAGAGGTAAACCGCCCGATCTTGCATGTGGCGCGCGACGACGTTCGCATGGCGCGCATGGCGGCGATGCTGAAATTCGCCGATCCCGCGATGCCGGTGCTGACGATCCCGGCCTGGGACTGCCTGCCCTACGACCGGGTATCCCCGAACGCACAAATCGTGGCTGCGCGTCTGGATGCGCTTTCGCGCCTTGCGGAAGGAAAGGACACGAGTCCCATTGTGCTGACCACCGTCAGCGCGATCCTGCAGCGCCTGCCGCCGCGCGCGAGCCTGGCGTCTGCAGCCCTATCGGCGCGAGTAGGGCAGGAGGTCAGCCAGAAGCGGCTGATGGACTTCCTTACCCATAACGGCTACCACCGCGCCGGTACCGTCCGCGAGCCCGGCGAATTCGCCATTCGCGGCGGCATCGTCGATCTGTTTCCGCCCGGCGAGGAAGAGCCGCTGCGCCTCGATTTCTTCGGCGACGAGGTAGAATCGATCCGGCGCTTCGACGCGATGACGCAGCGCACGACGGGCAATGAGGACAGCTTCATCCTGCATCCCGTCAGTGAAACGCCGCTGTCCGAGGAAAGCATCCAGCGTTTCCGCCATGGCTACCGATCGATGTTCGGCGCCGCCATCGATCCGGACCCGCTCTACGAGGCGATCAGCGCGGGCCAGCGGCATGTCGGCATGGAGCACTGGCTGCCGTTGTTCCACGACCATCTGGAAACCCTGTTCGATTACCTGCCGGGTGCGGTCGTGACGCTGGATCACCAGGTGCAGGAGGCGGCGGAGTCCCGCCTGGACCTGATCGCCGAATATTATCAGGCCCGTTACGAACTGCTGCCGTCAAACCAGCGTGATGCCCGCAACGCCGCCTCGACGACGGATATCTACAAGCCGGTGCAGCCGGACAGCATGTTCCTGAATGCTGACGAATGGAACAGCCTGCTCAGCGCTCGCGCGGTCGTCGCCTTCGCCCCGTTCGCCATGCCGGAGGATCGTGCGGGCATCGCCGATGCCGGCGGCCGCAAGGCCCGGGATTTCACGGAAACGCGCGCCAATCCGGATCTGCAGTTGTTCGACGCGGTGCGCGACAGATTATCGGCCGAGAGCCGGGAACGAAAGGTGCTGGTCGCCGCCTACAGCGCCGGCTCGCGCGACCGGCTGTCGACGTTGATGGGCGAACACGGATTGTCGCCGATCGTCAATATCGAGAACTGGCGAGAGGTGACGCGCCTGCCGGCCGGCGCCGTCGGTATGGCGGTTGTCGAACTGGAAAGCGGCTTTTCCGCCGAGAGCGTTTCCGTCTATACCGAGCAGGATATTCTCGGTGAGCGGCTGTCCCGGCCTGGCCGGCGGCGGCGGCGCCCGGAAAATTTCATCGCCGAGTATTCCAGCCTCACCGAGGGTGACCTCGTGGTCCATATGGACCACGGCATCGGGCGCTATGACGGGCTGGAGACCCTGACCGTCGAGGGCGCGCCGCATGATTGCCTGCGACTGATCTATCACGGCGACGACAAGCTGTTCCTGCCGGTGGAAAACCTCGATGTGCTGTCGCGCTACGGCTCCGAGGACGCGGATGTCCAGCTCGACCGGCTGGGCGGCCAGGCCTGGCAGGCGCGCAAGGCGCGGGCGAAGGAACGGATTCGCGATATCGCCAACGAATTGCTGAAGATCGCGGCCGAGCGGCAGCTGCGCAAGGGCGTGCAGCTTCCGACGCCGGAAGGCGCCTACAACGAATTCGCCGCGCGCTTCGAATGGACCGAGACCGACGACCAGCAGCGCGCCATCGAGGAAGTGGTCGGCGACCTCGCTTCCGGACGGCCGATGGATCGGCTGGTCTGCGGCGATGTCGGCTTCGGCAAGACCGAGGTCGCGCTGCGCGCCGCCTTCGTCGCCGCCATCCAGGGCTACCAGGTGGCGCTTGTGGTGCCGACAACCCTTCTGGCGCGGCAGCATTACCAGAAGTTCCGACAGCGCTTCGCCGGCCTGCCCATCAGGGTCGGCCAGTTGTCGCGGATGGTCGGCGCCAAGGAAACCGCGGCCACCAAGCAGGGCATCGCGCGGGGAGAGGTCGATATCGTCATCGGCACTCATGCTCTGCTGGGCAAGGGGATCGACTTCGCTAATCTGGGGCTTCTGATAATTGACGAGGAGCAACATTTCGGCGTCGCCCAGAAGGAGCGGCTGAAACAGATCCGCGCCGAGATCCATGTCCTGACGCTGACGGCGACGCCGATTCCGCGGACGCTGCAGATGGCTCTGACCGGTGTGCGCGACATGAGCATCATCGCCACCCCTCCGGTGGACAGATTGGCGGTGCGCACTTTCGTGCTGCCCTACGACCCGGTGGTGATTCGCGAGGCCATCCTGCGCGAAAAATTCAGGGGAGGGCGGACCTTCTATGTCTGTCCGCGAATCTCAGACCTGGCGCGGGTGCAGGACCGGCTGACCGAACTGGTGCCCGAGGTGAAGATCGCGGTGGCCCATGGCCGCATGTCAGCGGGCGACCTGGAAGAGGTGATGGGTGGCTTCCTGGAGGGCCGCTTCGATATATTGCTCAGCACCAATATCATCGAATCCGGCCTCGACATCCCGGAGGCCAACACGATGATCGTGCATCGCGCCGACCGTTTCGGACTCGGCCAGCTGTACCAGATCCGAGGCCGCATCGGCCGGTCCAAGACCCGCGCCTATGCCTATCTGACGCTGCCGCCGGGGCAGGAACTGACGCCGACGGCCCAGAAACGGCTGGCGGTGATGCAGACGCTGGATACGCTGGGCGCCGGGTTCACCCTTGCAAGCCACGATCTGGATATCCGCGGGGCCGGCAACCTGCTGGGGGAAGAGCAGTCCGGCCATATCCGCGATATCGGCGTCGAGTTGTATCAGCACCTGCTTCAAGAGGCTGTCGCCGCCGCCAGCGCGCAGGAAACCGTGATGCCGGAGGAAAGCTGGACTCCCCAGATCGCGCTCGGCACGCCGGTGCTGATCCCGGACGATTACGTGTCAGACCTGCCGGTGCGGTTGGGGCTGTACCGGCGCCTGTCAGGACTTATCGAAGGCAATGAGATCGAGGCTTTTGCCGCGGAACTGATCGATCGTTTCGGCCCGATCCCGGACGCGGTGGAAAACCTGCTGCAGATCATCGGGATCAAACAGCTCTGCCGCCGGGCAGGGGTTAAAAAGGTCGATGCCGGGCCGAAGGGAGCCGTACTGACGTTGCACGACAACAGCTTAGCCAATCCGGAAGCGCTGGTCGGCTATATCCAGAAGCAGGCCGGCACCGTGAAGCTGCGCCCCGACCAGAAGCTCGTCTTCATGCGCCCATGGGACAACGCCCGTCAGCGAGTACGCGGCGTTCGCCACCTGATGGAAGAACTGGCGGCCCTCGCAGAAGGTTAATGGTAGTAGCCCGCCTTGTCCGGCGTCATACGACGCTCGGGAAGCCCGGCAATAATTGGCAAGAGCTTTGTTCTTTCGGTCATGTTTTCATAACTATACGAAACACAACCTGAATGCATCTGCCTAAATTATGACATAAATTGTTCTCAATATTTTCTTAGGTAAGAATGGGAACTATAACTGTGCAGTAACCGGCATGATTACGCACAACTTGAAGCCACCAAAATTAAATAAGATAAGCCTGCGATTTGCTGACCCGAACTTCGAACGAAGGTTCGAACGG
>JBFFGY010000108.1:0-8173 GCA_041557215.1 Alphaproteobacteria bacterium | reverse complement strand
GCTTCATCGTGGACCGGAATCGGATCCAGGCAGGGTTTGTAGAAATAGCCCCGGGATTTGGCCGCATCCAGCGGCGCGAAAACATAACCGAATCGCGTGTTGATCTGTTCCAGGGTCAATTCGCTGCCATAGGCCGGGATCACGGCCTCCATCGCCACATTCACCCAGCGAAGATCATCAATGCCGTGGATATGATCGGCATGGGCATGCGTAAAGATGATTGCATCCAGGTCATCGATGCCCGCATCCAGCAACTGCGCCCGGCAATCGGGTGAAGAATCGACCAGTATGGTGGTTTTTTCGGACTGAATGAGGATTGAACAGCGCCGGCGCCGATTCTTCGGTTCCGACGGGTCACACACGCCCCATTCGTTGCCGATCAGGGGAACGCCGCCCGAAGCCCCGCTTCCCAGGATGGTGACCTTCAACCTGCTCATGCCGGCCTGGTTGCCTTGTCGAACAGGCAGAAGAAATTATCCGTGGTTACGCGGGCCAGTTCGTCCATCCCTACCCCTTTCAGTTCCGCCAGCATCTGGCTGGTATGGGCCACGAAGGAGGGCTCGTTACGTTTGCCGCGCTTCGGAACGGGCGCCAGATAGGGCGAATCCGTCTCTACTAGTAGTCGATCCAGCGGCAGCGTCCGTACGGTCTCCCGCAAGGCTTCGGCCGCCTTGAAAGTGATGATCCCTGACAGCGAGATATAAAATCCAATTTCCAGTGCTTTTTCCGCCATGTAAGGCGATGTGCTGAAGCAATTTATCAGGCCCTTGAAGAGGCCTTTTCGATATTCCTCAGCCAGGATTTCGACCGTATCCTCGTCGGCATCGCGGGTATGGACGATCAGCGGCAGGCCGGTTTCCCGGGCTGCGGCGATATGGTTGCGGAAGCTGACCTGCTGGCGATCGCGCGCGCTGTGTTCGTAATAGTAATCCAGCCCCGTCTCACCGATCCCGACCACCAGCGGGTCCGCGGCAAGCTCTACCAGAGCCTTTACGGTGGCGGCTTCGGCTTCCGCGTCGGCTTCATGCGGATGGACGCCCACCGAACACCAGATATTGTCGTAACGCTCGGCAATCGCGCGCACGCCATCGAAACGGCTGAGATGGGTGCAGATCGTCACCATCGTGCCGACGCCGGCCTCGTGCGCCCGCGCCACGACATCGTCCAGCTCGCCCTCGAAATCGCGGAAATCGAGGTGGCAGTGGCTGTCCACCAGAAACATGACGCCCCCTACCCCTCCGCCTCTTCCTCGACATAGCGCGGGAAAACCGGCTGCGGTTTTGGCAGCGGCGCACCAGGCTTGAGTTCCTTGCTGCCGACCTTGGCCAGGGTCCGGTCGTCGGCGCCGACGGAAAGCTGGTCCAGAATCGCCGAGGCCGCGTCGGGCATGAAGGGCTGCACCATGATGGCAATGCGCCGGATGGTCTCGGCCAGGCAGTAGAGCACGGCCTGCATCCGCTCCGGGTCGGTCTTGCGCAGCGCCCAGGGCGCCTGTGCATCGACATAGCGGTTGGCCTCGCCCACCACCTCCCAGATCGCCGTAAGAGCGTTGTGGAAGCTCTGGACGTCCAGTTCCGCGCGCACGCGGTCCAGCACGCCTGCCGCCTGGTTCAGCAGGGCCTCGTCCGCGGCATCCTCCTTGCCGGCCGGATCGGGCACCGCGCCACCGCAATTCTTTGCGATCATCGACAGCACGCGCTGGCAGAGATTGCCCAGATCGTTGGCCAGATCGCCGTTTAGGCGGCCGACCATGGCACGGTGCGAAAAATCGCCGTCATTGCCGAAGGGCACCTCGCGCAACAGGAAATAGCGCACGGGGTCGAGACCGTACTGTTCGATCAGCGCATGCGGTTCGATGACATTGCCCAGCGATTTGGAAATCTTCTGGCCCTCGTTGGTCCACCAGCCGTGGGCGAAGACCCGATTCGGCGGCTCCAGTCCGGCCCCCATCAGGAAGGCCGGCCAGTAGACAGCGTGGAACCGCAGGATGTCCTTGCCCACCATATGCAAATCCGCCGGCCAGTAGCGCTTGAACATGTCGCTGTCGGTCTCCGGATGTCCGACGGCGGTGATATAGTTGGTCAGCGCATCGAGCCAGACATACATGATGTGGGCGTCATCGTCCGGTACGGGAATGCCCCATTTGAAGGTGGTGCGCGAGACCGACAAATCCTTCAGGCCCGATTTGACGAAACTGACGACTTCATTCCGGCGACTCTCGGGCAGGATGAAGTTGGGATTCTTGTCATAGAATTCGAGAAGACGGTCCTGCCACTTCGACAGATCGAAGAAATAGCTCGGCTCCTCGACCCATTCCACCGGCGCGCCGCTGGGTGCGATGCGGGTGCCGTCCGGCTGTTTAGTCAGTTCGGTCTCGGTATAGAAGGCCTCGTCGCGGACCGCGTACCAGCCGGCATAGCTGCCGAGATAAATGTGGCCGTTGTCCAGCAGCGCCTTCCAGATCGCCTGGGCAGAGCGTTTGTGGCGTTCCTCGGTGGTCCGGATGAAATCGTCATTGCTGAACCCCATGGCTGCCGCCAGTTCGCGGAAATTCACCGACACGCGGTCGGTGAAGGCCTGCGGGTCCACGCCGGCGACCTGGGCCGCTTTCTCCACCTTCTGGCCGTGTTCGTCGGTGCCGGTCAGGAAATGCACGTCGTACCCGTCCAGCCGCTTGAAACGCGCCAGCACGTCGCAGGCCAGCGTCGTATAGGCGTGGCCGATATGCGGCGCGTCGTTCACGTAATAGATCGGCGTCGTGATGTAATAGGTCTTGTCACCGGCCATCAAGGCTCTCCGGGTAATCGCTTCTGATCAACATGTCGGGGTCAGCCGCGCGCGGCCGCTTCCAGCATAAGAAAGGCGCTGATCACGACCTGCTTGCGGTCGAGATTGGCGCGGTCGGCCTGCGCAAACAGGCGGGTGACCTTTTCCCACACCTCAAGCCAGTTCGCAAGGCCGCCGCGCGCCCAGAGCCGCCTTGCCGTCTCTCCTTCCCCGTCGACCACCTCTGCCATTATGGCGCCACGCGCCTGACCGAGCATCATGCCCGAAAGCCATCGGTCGACCAGGCCGGCAAGCATGCGAAAGGAATCCTCGGCGCCCGGACGGGCCAGTTTCGCACCAAACCCATGCACGGCCTTGATATCCAGCCGATCGAGCTGGGCGAACAGCCCGACCATTTCGCGGTAAAGGTCCAGGCCGCCAGCCTCGGCCAGGGCCAGCGCCTCGCCGACGCTGCCCTGGGCCAGCCTGGCCAGCGCTGCGGCATCCGCCGACGCCAGTTCCGGCGCGTGCCGGGCGAGCAGATCGACCACCGTCGCATCGGGTAACGCTTTCATGGCCAGCATCCGGCAGCGCGAACGGATCGTCGGCAGCAAGCGGCCCGGCGCATTGCAGACCAGCAGGAACAGCGTATTCGAGGGCGGTTCCTCCAACCCTTTTAACAGGGCATTGGCGGCATTGCGGTTCATCTCGTCCGCGGTATCGACGATCACCACGCGCCATTCGCCGGCCGCCGCCGTGAGTGACAGGAAGGACGTCAGGCGGCGCACATCCTCGACCACGATCTCGCCGCGCAGCTTCTTCGTATTCGTGTTGATCGAACGTTCGATGGTCAGCAGGTCCGGATGGCCGCCGGCACCGACTTGCAGGGAAACCGGACTCTCGGGGTCGGTCGAAAGGCTGTCGGCCGTCATGGGCGCATCGCCGAACAGGCCTGCGCCCTGCTGCGCGCCCTGGGACAGGACGAAACGAGCCGTGCGATATGCCAGCGTGGCTTTGCCGATGCCTTTCCGGCCGGTCAGCAGCCAGGCATGTGGCATCCGGCCCGAATTCCAGGACTCCAGCAGCGCCCTCTCGGCAGCCTCATGGCCGATGAGGTCTGTTGTTTTGCGCGGGGCCTGCGCCTCTTCCGTGATGCTCATGGCGCCGATGGTAGCGCGAGGCGCGCCCTGACGGCAGCCGTAATTTGGTCGTGGACCTCGTCTTCGCCGAGCCAGGCATCGATAACGGCGCAGCGTTGCGGTTCCGCCCGGGCAATTTCCAGGAAGCCCTGACGAAGCCTTTCATGAAAGTCTCGGTCCATGCGCTCGTACCGATCTTCGCCTCCGCCCCGTCCGGCGGCGCGTGCCAGGCCGGTCTCGACCGGCAGGTCCAGGATCAGCGTCAGGTCTGGCTTCAAATCGCCGACGCAGATCCGGTAGAGTTCGGCGATATCGCGCTTGTCCACCCCATGGCCATATCCCTGGTAGGCGAGCGTGGAATCCGCGAAACGATCCGAAATTACCCATGCTCCGCGTGCCAGCGCAGGCTGGACCGTGCTTACAAGATGATCGCGGCGCGCAGCGAAATGCAGCAGCGTTTCAGTGATCGAATCCCAGCGATGAACCGCGCCATCCACCAAGAGACCGCGAATCTGTTCCGCGCCAGGGGAACCGCCGGGTTCACGGGTCAGGACCACTTCGTCCACCCACCCCTTCAGCGCGGCGGCGAGGCGCCGGATCTGGGTGGATTTGCCGCCCCCCTCCCCGCCTTCCAGCGTTATGAACTTGCCTGATCTTTGTGCCGACATGGGGCCGGTCAACCGGTCACGCCACGCAAGAGATAGGAAATCGCAGCGCCGATATGCCCGAAGAAACCAGCTTCTTCGACGTTCGCACCGGCATAGAGCGGGATCTGGATGTCGTTCATGCCGGCCGCCGATATAACCAGCGTCGCAATCTTGTCCCCGCGGGCGATCGGCGCCGGCACCGCTTCCTGATGCACCAGCTTCACTTTCATATCTTTGCGTGCCTTGCGCATGACGGAGACAAGAACCTTGTCCTCCGTAAATACGGGCACCGTTTCGCCGGCACCCAGCCATACCGGAACATTCCCGACGGTCTCGCCGGACTCGAACAACGCATACTGGCCCCATTCCCGGAAAGCCCAGGCAATCAGACGTTCCGATTGCTCCCCGCGTTCGCGCATGGAGTCCATACCATGGGCTACCACGATAACCCGGCGGCCGTCGCGAATTGCCGATGCCGCCAGTCCGTAGCCGGATTCCTCCGTATGGCCGGTCTTCAATCCGTCCGCGCCAATATTCTTGTAAAGCAAGGGGTTGCGGTTGCCTTGCTTGATCTTGCTGTAGGTAAATTCCTTCTCGCTGTAATAGTGATAATACTCGGGGAAATCGCGGATCGCAGCCGCCGACAGGATCGCGATATCGCGCACGCTCGTGTACTGGTCGGGGCT
The DNA here is from genome assembly GCA_041557215.1 of Alphaproteobacteria bacterium. Classification (GTDB taxonomy): domain Bacteria; phylum Pseudomonadota; class Alphaproteobacteria; order UBA8366; family JADFVY01; genus JADFVY01. Next base: position 2,935 of record JBFFGY010000108.1, on the reverse strand, counting down.
CGGCCAGCCGCTGGCATTCACGAAATTCGTATTCTCCATGCCCAACGCGCGGGCCTTGGCCGTCATCTCGTTGGCGAATGCGTCTTCGGTGCCGGCCAGCCCCTCGGCGACCACGACGGTAGCATCGTTGCCGGACTGCACGATAATGCCGCGGACCAGGTCTTCGACCTTGGCCTTCTTGCCAACTTCGACCCACATCTTGGAGCCGCCCATCTTCCAGGCTTTCTCGCTGATGGGCAGTTCACTCTCCAGAGACAGCCGCCCATCCTTCAGACGCTCGAACAGCAGATAGATCGTCATCATCTTCGTCATCGAAGCCGGGCCGACGGTCTCGTCGGCATTCTTTGCGAACAGAACATTGCCGGTGTCATAGTCAATCACGATCGCCTGTTTCGCCGTGGTTTCGACGGCGCCGGCATGGCCCGCCAGAAAAATCAACGAAACAAAGAGTGATATCATAAACCGATTTATCTTCATGATGTTATCCGATTTTTCGTCAGCAAGTTAGCAAGGTCAGTCGACAACGATCCGCGCCTCGGGATATCCTAGGGCAACCAGCCGGTCCAGGGCCCGGTCGGCATCCTCCACCGAACCCAGCGGACCCATGCGCACCCGGAAAAAGGGCTGGTTGGTCACATAGACCTGCGAAACATTGACCGGGTGTCCCAGTGAGGCAAGCCGGGCGCGCAGTCGGTTGGCATTCACGAACTGGCGAAAAGCTCCGGCCTGGATGAAGATGTTAGGCGCATGCTCCACCGTGACCTGTTCGACCGTTTCCCGGTTCGGCAGCTCCTTGACATTGATCGGCTCTGCCCGCGCCTGGACAGCAACGTTCGTCAGGATGGGATTTGCCGCCGCTGGCTCAGCTGCAAGCCCGTTCCGGGTATCATTGATTGCTGTCATGGCCCCAAAGGGTGGCGGGCTGGCGGCTTCACCCGGTTCATTCACATGTTCCGGCTTGCTTGCGGTTATTGGGGTTTGTTGCGACGGAGAAGCGGACAGGACAGGCGTCGCGGAGACATTCACGCCTTCCACATTGGTTAGCCTCTCGACGCTGACCTCCACGCTGGGCGAAGCCTTGGGCGGCGGCGGCCCGAATGCAGCCATATCCCGGCCTGTGGCCCCGGCGGCCAGTGCCGCCTGGCGCGATTCTTCGGCCAGAAGGCGAACATGGACCATGGCGGTGCCCTGCGCCGTAAAACCCAGCAATTCGGCAGCGCGGCGGGACAGATCGATGATGCGGCCACGGGCGAAAGGACCCCGATCGTTAATGCGTACGATCAGGCTGCGCCCGTTTTCCAGGTTGGTTACCCGAACCACGCTGGGCATCGGCAAGGTGCGATGCGCGGCGCTGATCAGGGTCATATCGAAGACTTCGCCGTTGGCCGTTTTGCGCCCATGGAAATTGGGTCCGTACCAGGACGCGATGCCGGTTTCCTCATAGGCAACATCAACCTGCGGATAATACCACTGCCCCGCGATCTGATAGGCTTTTCCTACCTTGTATGTGCCGGGGTCGTAAGGTTGTGCCGTCGGTGGTGGCGGCGGCGAACCGGGAACAAGATTGCGCGGGCCTGCAGTGCCAGTTCTGCCGCCGGTGGGTTCGGTGCAGGCGCCGAGCAGGGCCGTCATCGCGGCCAGACCAAGCCATGCGATTTTCCGTCGCACCGATAAGGTCCGTTTGCTCATCGCGGAAACATCACGGTCATCTTGCCACTGATTCTGTCAGCCAGATATCCTGCGGTCAAAGCGAAATAATCCGAACGGTTCCACTTCAGGATCGCCCGGAAATTATTATAGACGATAAATGCCGCCCCCCCTGCCCCATCGGGCATGATTACCGAGGCGTCGATATCGACCCGCGGAAGGTTCCGTCCGTCGAAACGGCGCACGCCGAGCCGCTGCCACTCCGCCAGCCTTTTTTGCGTATCCAACCCCACCAGGCTGAAATCAAAATCTTTCGGCAGGCTGACCGGACGGCCCCATGTCCGGCCCCGCTCCCAGCCATTGTGATGCAGGAGGTTGGCGGCGGATGCAAATACGTCGGCCTGCGTCTTCCAGATATCCTTGCGCCCGTCGCCATTGGCGTCAACCGCGGCTCTCAGGAAACTGGATGGCATGAACTGACATTGCCCCATGGCGCCTGCCCAGGAACCCATCATGTCTGCGGCTCGGATATGGCCCTGGTCGATGATCGTCAGCGCATTCATCAGTTCCTTGCGGAAAAAGGCGCTGCGCCGCCCGTCATGAGCCAGCGTCGCCAGCGCCGGGACCACCTGGAAGCCGCCGGTCAGGCGGCCAAAATCAGTCTCTATTCCCCAAAGCGCCACGATCACCTGCGGCGGCACGCCAAATTCCGCCGATACCGAATTGAGAATAGAGCGGTGTTTCGCCAACCGTGCCCGGCCCTTGGCAATCCTGTCGTCCGACCCCACGCGCGCCAGATATTCCCTGAACGTCAGAGTGAATTCCGGCTGGCTTCGATCCAGTTCTACAACCCGCGGGATCGGCTCCACTTCCCCCAGGGCCTCGTCAACGGTCGCACGCGAAATTCCGCGCGATAGCGCCTCCATCCTCATGTCTTCGAGCCAGAGATCGAACGGCTGCGCCGGCATTTCTTCGGCCTGCGATACTGGCGCACCGCCGGTCAGAAAAAATGCGATGACCAGCAACGACAGTGTTTTGCTTGGATAACGGGGCATGTCCAACTCTGTAAAACTCCGGGGATCGCTACCAGACCTTGTGCCATAGCGCCCGGATACTGGCAATATCTTCCTGATTGGGCGAAGCAGGGCATAGAGGGAAATAATGGCGTCAGGATGACATGCCTTGGTCAATATAGCGGCCGCAAAGCGGTAAACGCGCGCGCATCCAGGCATTAGATATTGGGCCGTTCGCAATAGGATGGTTGGCCGAGTGGTTGAAGGCACCGGTC
>JBFFGY010000107.1:0-8180 GCA_041557215.1 Alphaproteobacteria bacterium | reverse complement strand
GGTATCGCTCCAGATTTCCGAAAACGGGCGTTCCTTCACGTTGCCCAGGTCGTGGTGCCACCACATGGTGTCGGGATGGACCGTCCCCAGATTGTCGATATTGGCGACGTTGACGCCCGATGCATTGCCGCCCCAAGCTTCCAGCTTGGCCCGGATGTGGTCTGCATGTTCGGGGAAATTCTTCTCCACCCACATCAGAAAATAGACGCCGTCGGCATCGTTGTTCCCGGTAACGAATTCCTTCGCTTCTCCCCGTTCGACATGGTCCCAGCAGCGGGCGAAAACCAGATCCATGGCCTCGCGGGTCGTGCGATGGGCCGCATCATCGCCGCGATACCGGTTGCCGCGGCCGGCATAGACCAGATGGGAGAGGTAGAATTTGTCGATATTCTCCGCCTCCACCAGATCGAGAATTCCGTTCAGGGATTCGATATTGCCTTCGGTCATGGTGTATCGGATGCCGACCTTGATGCCGCGCTCGTGACAAAGGGCGATGCCCCGCATAGAGGCATCGAAAGCGCCTGCCTGGCGGCGGAACCGGTCATGCACCTCACCAATGCCATCCAGGCTGATTCCCAGATAGTCATATCCGATCCCGGCAATGCGGTCGGCCATTGCCTCGTCTATCAAGGTGCCGTTGGTCGAAAGCGCCACGTAGAAGCCCATTTCCTTGGCGCGGCTGGATATTTCGAAAATGTCGGGCCGCAGCAGTGGTTCGCCGCCGGAGAGGATCAGCACCGGTACCCTGAAATCCTTCAGGTCGTCCATGACCGAAAAGACCTGCTGGGTGGAGAGCTCGCCCGGAAAGTCGGTATCGGCCGACAGCGAGTAGCAGTGCTTGCAATTGAGGTTGCATCGCCGAACCAGGTTCCAGATCACGACGGGCCCCGGCGGCTTGGCGTGCCGCACCGGCGTCGGCGCCTTCAATTCCTGCATGAACTGGCTTAGACGAAACATGATTCTACTCCTGGCCGGCGATTCTGAGGCCGGTCTTTTTCAGTATTTTGCTGCTGTAAAGCACATCGTGGCTCCGGTTCCAGTCGCCCAGGATGGCGCTGATACGCGCCAGCTTGTCCGATACCTCGTCGCGGCTGCGGCCATGCACCATGGCGAACAAATTGTAGGGCCAATCGGGCAAATGCCTTGGCCGGCGGTAGCAGTGGCTGACGAAATCCAACGCGCCGACCATGCGTCCCGCCTCGTCCACATACTCGTCCGGCACATCCCAGACCGACATCCCATTGGCCTTCCACCCCAGGGCATAATGGTTGGGCACGGCGCCGATCCGCCGGATCGCCCCGTTGTCCACAAGCCGCCGGATCCGCGCCATGACATCGTCGGGGTTCAATCCGAGTTCTTGGGCAATCCTGTGATAAGGTCGCGCGACCAGAGGCAACCCAGCCTGCGTGGCCGCCACGATCCGCCGGTCGATCGGGTCGAGCGCAAATTCCCTATCTTTCCGCGCCAACTCGCTCATGCCGGCAACCTCAGTTCGAGGAAATATTCCTCTTCCTTGGGCATGTTAAGGACTGTGAGGCCGGTCCGCTCCTCGATCTCGCCCAGCACTTCGGCGATCTTTTCCGCCCGGTCTACGCCGACCACGAACCACATATTGAGGGCGTGTTCGCGGGCGTAGTTATGCGCCACCTCGGGGAAGGCGTTGACGATTTCGGCGACCTCGTCAAACCGGTCTTCCGGCACGGCCATCGCGGCCAGCGTGAAGGCGCCGCCGAGTTTCGCCGCATCGTACAAGGGACCGAACCTTGTGAGCGTGCGCTTCGCCAGAAACCCGGACAATCGATCGAGCACCTCCTGCTCCGACAGTCCCAACATCCGGCCGACCGCGAGGTAGGGCTGTTCCTCGACCGGGAACCCGCCATGCAGCAAGTCGATCATTTGCCGGTCGATAGCGTCCATGGCATCTACTTCCCCGCCGCCGCGCATTTGGCGTAACGCGCGCCGCGTTGCTTGAACTGGCGGGCACTGAACAGGATCTTGCGCGGAAAATCGGCGGCTCCGGCTGTGGCGGCGGCCTGCTCGGTTAAGGCCTCGACGGTCGCCCGGTCGCGTCCATGGATCATGCAGAACAGGTTGTAGGGCCAGACCGGCAACCGGCGGGGGCGGCGATAGCAGAGAGTGACATACTCCAGCCTGGCGAGTTTCCGTGCGATCTCCCCGACGGCGCCGTCCGGGATATCCCACACCACCATCCCGTTCGCCCGGTAGCCAAGGTCCCGATGCGACAACACCGCGCCGAAGCGCCGGATCACCCCGCGTCCCACGAGTTGGCCGATCCAGTCGATGACCTGGGCCTCCGACAAGCCGACCTGCCGCGCAATCTCGGCATAGGGCTGCTTTACCAGGGGCAACCCGTCCTGGATCGCGGCTATGAGTTCGCGTTCCTTTGCCGTCAATTCCATTGCAGCCTGAACCCCAGATCTATGTGAAACGCCTCTTCCAGCGGCAGGTCCATGACCGGCAGTCCCGTGCGGTCGGCGATTTCGTCAATAACCGCGCTTATGCGATCCGCCGTCGGGGCCGTCAGAACAAACCAGAGATTGAAGTCGTGCTCGCGCTCATAATTATGGTTCACTTCGTCATATTCGCTGACGAGACTGGCGACGTCCTCAAGCCGGTCTTCAGGCACGGCCATGGCAGCCAGCGTGCTGGCGCCGGCACGGTGCGGGGCGAAAACCGGCCCGATCCTGGTGATCAGTCCGGCCTCCTTCATCCGGCGCAACAGCACCAGCACGGTTTCCTCATCGCACCCCAGTTGCTCGGCGATTGCCCGGAAGGGACGCGGTTCCAGCGGGAATTCCTTCTGGAAACCTTCCAGCAATTCTCTTTCAAGCAAGCCGAATTGATCGATATTCATCGCCCTACAATCCTATTCTGTGGGCACGGGCGGTTAAGAAGATGCCGCTCGGTTTTTGGGCCGGCAGTTCCTTCACGGGCTGCAGGGTAGCGGTGTCGTAGATGACGATCTTGTCCTCGTCGCGCACCGACAGCCAGACCTGCTCGCCCCTGGGGGTGAATTCGAGATGCAGAACCGCCTTGCCCGGCCTCAGCGTGGCGACGATCTTGCGGCTGGGAAGATCGATTACCTGCACAACGTCATTCAGCGGATGGGCGAAATTGACCCATACCTGCCGGCCGTCGGGGCGAGCGACCGCAAAGACCGGCTGACCGTGGACCGGAATCCGCCCGGCCTCCTGCCAGGTCAGCATGTCCATCAACAATACCTCGTGCCGACCCACCGCCGGAAGGACGGATAGATTCCCGGCCACTGCCCAGCCCTCGAGATGGGGCATCTTGTAGACCGGCAAGGGTTCCTCTCCTCGGCCATAACCATCGAGAATTCGACGCATGCCTGACTGCGGGTTCCACAGGTCGAGCAGCGCCAATCCATCTTCGCCGAACAGGCCGGCTATGTAGTAGCGGCCGTTGCCCGTGATCAGCGCATCGTAGGGCAAAATACCGATATCGGTGAATTTGGTGATCTCCGGTGCCGATGGGTCGCTCATATCGGCAATCCAGGTTTCGCCGGCATCGTACAGGGTAAAGACGAAGCGGTTACCGGGCGCATCGACCAGCCCGGTGACCTTCGAGGTTTCCCCATCCCCGTATACAGCTGGGATGTCGGCAACCTGTTTCAGCGTCTCCGCATCGAAAACACGCACGCCGCCCGGCTTGTAATTGCCGACAGCGACCAGGCGGCCATCCTGCGAGATCGCCCCGCCAATGCTGTTGCCGCTCTGGATAACCCGTTTGACGACCTTACCGGTCAGGATATCCACCTTGGTCAGGCCACCGTCCCGGCCGAATACATAGGCATAGCGCTCGTCACGCGAATAAACCACCGAGGCATGGGCCAGATCGCCCAGTCCCGTCACTTTCGACAGGATGCTGTTTGACGTCGTCTCGACCACCAGAAGGCTGCCCGAGGCACGCTCGACGATCACCCCCATATCCCCCGTCCCGCGCACCGGCGCCGAAGCGCAGCCGGCCAAGAACGCCGCGGCAAGGGCGATCACGCACAGAAGGACTGTTTTCCGGATCGTAAAGGGCCTCATTTCACGAATACCCCCCTGCGCAGCTGCCGCACCATCCAGAAAGCCTCGTCCTCGCTGATCTCGAACGACCAGGGAGGCATCGGCGTGCCGGGGCGCCCCTGCAGGATTGCGTCGACAAGGCCTTCGTCCGGTTTGTCCTCGATATCGGCCGGCAGAAGGGCCGGGCCCAGGCCGCCCTTCATGGTCAACCCGTGGCAGGAACCGCAATCCTGCTCCAGCAGGTAAAGCAATTCTTCCTGGCGCGGCGTCAGTGGCTCGCCGGCCAGCGATGGAACCGCAAAGAAACCAGCTACCAGCAGTACCGGTGAGAGCCGGAAAAGCCTATGCATGACCAATCTCCCGAACAAAACTGGCCAAAGGGGTCGTAAATTCGGTCGACTGGGCTGCGTTTTTGTCTGCGAATGCAGCAACACGCCCGATCACGATGAGGGCCGGTGGAGTCAAACCCGCCTCCGCGACAATTCTCGGCAGATCTGCCAGACGGCCCACGCACAACTGCTGGCCGGGCAGCGTCCCGCCACGGATGGCCGCAGATGGCGTCTCAGGGGAAAGGCCCGCTTCGATCAATCGCTCAGCAATCTCCGGAAGGTTGCCCAGCGCCATATAGAAGACCAGGGTGGTGTCCGGGTCCGCCAAGCTCCGCCAGTTCAGGTCCAGCGGCCCGTCGGCACTGCGGTGGCCGGTCACCAGCCGCACGCTGGTCGCCATGCCGCGATGCGTCAGTGGGACCCCGAATTCCGAAAGACAGCCCGAAGCGGCCGTGATTCCCGGGATGACTTCATAAGGAATTCCATTGGCGCGAAGCTCTTCCGCTTCCTCGCTGCCGCGGCCGAAAACAAAGGGATCGCCTCCCTTCAGTCGAACCACACTGCGCCCAGGGGCGGCAAGTCCCACCAGCAACTCGTTGATGCGTTTTTGCGGCACCGGATGTCGGCCGCTTTCCTTGCCTACGAAAATCCGCCGCGCCTCCGGCGGAGCGAGGTCCACGATGTCGTCGCAGACCAGCCGGTCATAAACCAGCACGTCGGCCGACTGGATGGCCCGCAGCGCCTTTACCGTAAGGAGTTCCGGGTCGCCCGGCCCGGCGCCCACAAGATAAACCTGTGTTCTCTCGATCTTTTCGGACATCGCCACCCCCTGGCTCATGGGTTGCCCACAATATCGAACTGCAAATCTGTATCTTGAAAGGAGGGGGCGGAACCATATGGCCCCGCCCCAGCATCCCGGTTCAGTACACGTCGTTCTTTGTATTGAAGACGTTGAACTTGCCGGTCGGGGTCACAAGGCGCTTGTCCCTGATCACCGCTTTCAGCTTACGGGTCTTGTCGTCGATCACGACGATCGCCGATTCCTGCGTCTTACCGTTCCAAACCGAGAACCAGATCTCCGAGCCGTCCTTGTTGTATTCACCCTGGACGACGCGGCGCACGCCCTCGGTAATTCCCGACATCTCGCCGATGGGGATGGTCACATATCCCTTGTCGAGATTGTTGATGTCGAAGACCGCCACGGATGACGCCAGTTCGGCTTCCGGGTTCAAAGGCGTATCGACCCAGAGGTTTTTGGATTTCGGATGGGTCTTGATGAACAGCGAGCCGCCGCCCTGGCCTTCAAGCGTCTGCACCACCTTCCAGGCATTGTCCTTGTGCTTCACCGGGTCGGTGCCGATCAGCGCGATGGTTTCGTCACCCAGGTGGCTGGTTGCCCAGACCGGACCGAATTTCGGATGCGTGAAGTTCGCGCCGCGGCCGGGATGCGGCGTTGTGCCGGTTTCGATCAGGGCCACCAGCTTGTCTTCCTTGGTGTCGACAACAGCCACCTTGTTGCGGGCGTTGGCGGCGACCAGGAAATAGCGGCCGGAGGAGTCGAAACCACCGTCATGCAGGAAACGTTCGGCTTCGATATCGGTAACTTTCAGGTTCTTCAGGTCGGAATAGTCGACCATCAGGATATGGCCGGTCTCCTTAATGTTGATGATGAATTCGGGCCGGAAATGCGAGGCGACAATAGAGGCCACGCGGGGTTCCGGATGGAATTCCTGGGTATCCCAGGTCATGCCGCGGGTGGAAACGATCTTTTGCGGCTCCAGCGTATCGCCGTCCATGATGGTATATTGGGGTGGCCAGTAGGAACCGGCGACCGCGAATTTATCTTCCCAGCCCTTGAACTTCGATGTCTCGACCGAACGGGCCTCCATGCCGACCTTGATCTCGGCCACGGTAGCCGGCGGATCCATATAGAGATCAATCAGGTTGATCTTGGCATCGCGGCCAATCGTGTAGAGATAACGGCCGGAAGCCGACAGACGGCTGATATGCACCGCATAACCGGTGTCGATGATTGCCGCAATCGACTTTGAGTGACCGTCAATCAGGGCCACCTGTCCCACATCGCGCAGCGTGACCGAGAACAGATTGTCCAGGTCCAGCTTGTTGATCTGTTTCTTCGGCCGCTTGTCGACCGGCACCAGGACCTTCCAGGACTCTTTCATTTCCGCCATGCCCCATTCGGGCGGCGTCGCCGGTTCGTTCAGCAGGTAGGCGGTCATCACGTCGATTTCCGCTTCGCTCAACTCGCCCGAGGTACCCCAGTTCGGCATGCCGGCCGGCGAACCATAGGTAATGAACGACTTGATATATTCGGCCCCCAGTTCCTGAGTGATCTCTGTCGTTAGCGGTTTGCCGGTGGCGCCTTTGCGCAGCACGCCATGACAGCCCGCGCACCGTTCGAAATAGAGCTTGTTGGCCTGCTTGAATTGTTCTTCCGAGAGCACCGGCGCGCCGGGCTTCGTGCCTGGCTGCTGCGCTTCCAGTTCCAGGCTGGGCTGATACTGCCCACCCGGTGAGGTTTCGTGTTTCTTCAAGTCTTCCGGCTTGGGCTTTTCGTCGGCCGCGGCAATGCCCGACAAGGCAAATGCCAGCCCCACTCCCATGATGCTTGCGCGAAGGAACATCTTCATAGTGACTCTCCATTATTCGGGGATTTCGCGAAGAATGTCTCATCGCCCGTTGGCCGGCGCATTGACTGTTGTCAAAAAGCCCCAACCACATTTAGGGTTATGCCGGTTGACATCAGTCAATGACGTATCCCGCGCTACCCCCAATTCTGTCCGATGGAGGCATGCGACAAGTTCCACCTGACCTTGCGCGGCGAAATCAGAATGAAGACAGAAAATTCCCGGAATAATTGGATTTTGGGGTTCGATCGGATTCGGTCCGGCCTTCGTCTTTTGGCCTGTGCAGGGCTAATAGCGATCATGATGGTTGCTGCCGTTTCGACCAGGGCCATTGCTGATCAACTTTTATCTACCGAGTTGATGAATCAGGTATTTCCGGGCGCCACCCATTACGGAAGTATGGATGGGGAACCACCGGCTATCGCTGCATACAAGAACGAAGAGATTATTGGCTATTTGTTCCGAACCCATGCCGTGGTCCGGTCTCTCGGCCTGTCCGGAAAGACACTCGATATTCTGTCAGGCCTGGATCTGAATGGCGCCATCACGGGAGCCGTTATCCTTGAACATCATGAGCCGATTCTCGCGATTGGCGTTTCCAGCGAGGATCTGGAGCAATTCGTCAAGGAATTTGCCGGAATGGACGTCCGCAGTCCGGTAAGAGTAGTCAGGCGCGCCGGCAACAGGCCGGATCAGATGGATGCCGTCAGCGGCGCCACGGTCTCTTCTCTGTTGATGGCGGATGCCATCTTCCAGTCCGCCCGTGCCGTCGGACAAAGCCGCGGAATTCTGGAACGGGACGCCAGCGGCGTCGATCTCACCGGTTTCGAACCTGTCGATTGGCCGAAGCTGCTGCAAGAAGGTTCCATTGCGCAGCTGCGCCTCTCGCTTATGGAAGCGGAAGCACCATTTATCGAAAAAGGTGTCCGGCTATATGATCCGACGTCAGGTAGCGATCCGGGCAGCCTGTTCATCGAATTGTCCGCAGGGCTGGCCACGCCGGCTCGAATTGGCCGCAATCTGTTGGGCACACAATATTTTAACCGGCTGACCGCCGGGCTGGAGGATGGTGAGCATATTTTCTTCCTGGCCGCCAACGGGCGCTACTCGTTTAAAGGCACCTCATACATTAAGACCGGCCGGTTTGATCG
>JBFFGY010000106.1:0-8263 GCA_041557215.1 Alphaproteobacteria bacterium | reverse complement strand
GATGTTTGTCTCCGCCCTGGAATCCGTGGTGGTCGCCGTCGGTTACCACGATCTTCGCCTAGCCAAGGAAGGCATCGACACCGAACAGATCGCGGCGGTGTTCGATTAATTCAGGGTTGGGGCGGTTGGCCGCCCTTTGCGTCATGCTTGCTCTCGCGGCGTTCACCGAACTGCATCCGGTTTTCCAGATGCGCCCGCAACGCCGCATAGAAATCCTCCAGGAAACGGACGGGATAGGCGGGTTGCTCGCCCTGCCATCCGATCTTGCGGCAGATGCGGTTGCAGACTTCCAGTTGCGTGTCGTGGGCGCCGGTGCCGGTCTGGCGTAATACCGCTTCCAGTGTCTGCAATTCGTATATGCCGTAGATTTCAAGCTGTTCGCGCGTGAAGGAATATGACGGCGCCGGCGCACCGGCCGACAGCGCCCTGGTCTTGCCCTCGGCCATATCGGCCTGAAGGGCGGTCTTCGGGGCCTTGATCACCCAGGTGCTGCCGACGATGTCGCCGACTCGCATATGGTCCTTGTTGAACAGCGGCATCAAGGCGAAGATCCCGGCCCAGACCAGGGCGAACAGGACCGACCAGTTGCTCTGGCCCATGCTGCCGGCGCTGGCGACCAGGGACAGCGGCAGGAACAGCTCCACCTCGCGCATCAGATTGCGGGCGAAGATCGCCTCGGGGCGCAGGCGGCCGCCGTTTCTGTCGATGACCCTGATCCGCAGGGCGCGTTTGCCTGGCGTCATGCCATGCCAGCGCAATTCGAAGAAGGTGAAATAGAAATTGCGCAGGGCGAAGAACAGCAGCAGCCCGACGCCGATGGCCCAGCCGCTGATATCCAGCCCGCCGAAGGCCAGAAAAATGAAGGCGATGGCAAGGATAATGACGGTCACCGCCATGATGACGACGTCGATGATGAAGGCGGTGGCGCGGTCGCTGCGGCTGGCCAGTTCGAAATGCAGCGGCACCCCTTCGGGCGTCACCACGTCCCGCGCATCCTTAGCCCGCCCTTTCGCGGCGGTCTGGCTGGGTTCAACGGCGACGCTCATGGTTCCTCTCCCGCCCGGCGAGCCCGAAATAGGCGAACCACATGATCAGGGCCGCCGCCCCGATCATGTAACGCAGCCCGGTATCCTGGATCAGCTGACGCCCGAAGCCTTCCAGGATGGCGGCGACGAACAGCATCGCGACCGCGCCGATGGCTATCATGCCCGCCCTGCGGCCGGTCTGCGCCAGGCTGTCCAGCCGGCCCTGCCGCCCTGGGAAGGCGAAGGCGCCGCCCAGCCAGAAGCCCGCCCCGCCGCATAAAGTGACCGCCAGCAATTCCGTCGTGCCGTGGATGCTGAGCCATCCCAGGAACTCAACGCCCAGCCCGCGCGATATGTAGAGCGCTGAGAAGGAGCCGATGGCCAGCCCGTTATAGAACATCAATACCACCACCGGCAGGCCCAGCGCGAAGCCCAGCGCGAAGGCCAGCATGCCGATCTGCGAATTATGGGTGAACAGGAAGCTGGCGAAGAGATACAGCGACTCCACGAACCCGCCGCCATCGTCATAGAGCGCCGCCCGCAGGGATTCGGTGCTGCTGACCGGCGTGCGGCCGCCCGCCATCGCATCGCCGATGAAGCTGTAGAACCAGTCCATATTGCCGATGGTCAGCAGATAGCCCACCGCCGCGCCCGCCGCCATGACGAAGGCGGCGGCCAGGATGTGCCAGGCGGCGGAACGAACCGCTTGCGGGAACTGCAGCGTGAAGAAGCGGGCGATGCCGACCGCGAAACTGCCCCGTGCGCCATAGACGAAGAAATAACCCCGGGCCGCCAGGCTTTCCAGGTAAAGCAGCAGATTCCGATCCAGCGAAATGCTGCGCGCGACCGACAGCGACGAGACGGTGGCGCGGTAAAGGTTCGGCAGGCGGAACAGTTCCGCTGGCGTCAGCGCCTTCAGCCCGCGCGATTCGGCTCGCTGCAGCAGCTGTTCCAGCTCGCGCCAGCTCTCCTCGCGTTCCCTGCGGAATTCATAGCTTTTCAGCTTCACATCGGCCATGCGCGTTCCGTCTGCCCGCCGCCGCGGTCAGATCAACTCCCTGCTCTTGATCATCAGATATCGGTCCACCAGTTCCGTCCCGATCTTCTCGCTGGGCGCCTCCAGGCAGTGGACTCCGAGGCGGCGAAGCCGCTCGAACACCACCAGCCGTTCCTGCGTCAGGTCATGCGCGATGACGGACCGGCTGATATCCTCCAGGCTGTGCGGCGGCGCGTCGACCGTGTCATGCAGGTCCCTGTCGCGCAGCGTCACGAATATCACCACATGACGCGCGGCCATGCGGCCAAGATTTTCCAGCATCAGTTCCGCCGTGGTGGTATCGACGAATTCCGTCTGCAGGATGATCAGCGACCGTTGTTTCAGCCGCACCATCAGTTCGGTGAGGCCCAGCGTGAAATTCGTCTCGTCCGGCCGGTAGTCGAGCCGCGAGGTGAAGCGGAGAAAATGATTGTAATAATGCAGCCCGCCCACGGGTTCCGCGTAGAGCCGCGCCTGGGAGTCGAATCCATACAGCCCCACGCGGTCGCCATGGCGCAGGCAGGTATGGCCCAGCAGCAGGGCATTGTTGATGGCATGGTCCAGTTTCGGGATACCGCCCAGCGGTTCGCTCATCAAATGGCCGGTATCGACGGCCAGGATCACCTGATGGTTCCGTTCCGCGCGGAACTCCTTGCAGACCAGTTGGCGGTGGCGGGCGGAATGTTTCCAGTCGATCGACCGGTGGTCCAGTCCCGGAACGTAATCGCGCAGGGATTCGAATTCCGATCCGTCGCCTTGCTGGTTCTGGGGCTTCAGGCCGATCTGGGCATCCCAGGCGGTGAAGCGGATCGCCTCATCCCGGACGGCCCTGACATTCGGCACGATCGGAATGTCGGCGGCCAGGGCCTCGACATGCCGGCGCTCGATCAGACCCAGCGGCCCGCGCCAGCGCAGCCATACGCGCTCCACCCGCGCATTGCCACGGCGCAGGGGCGACAGGGTGGCGGCGATCCGGGCGCCCGCTTCTCCCGTCAGCAGACCGCGCTGCGGGGCAGGTTCCTCAAGGTTCTCCCCGACATCGCAAAGCATTTCGATCTCGGTTGGCGGCGTGCCCACCGCCGAAAGGTTCAGGCGCAGTTCGTCGGCGGCCCCGGCATAGAGCATGCCCGGCAGTTCGGTCTTGATCGTCAGTCTGCGGGGCGACAGCGCCCTGATCCCGTCCAGCCCCACCAGGAAGATCGCCAGCGCCAGCAGCGCCAGGCCCAAAGGCCAGAGGGTTTCGTCGATCAGCACCAGCGCCAGCGTCACCGGGACGCCGGCGGCAAACAGCAATATGGCGCGGCCGGTGGGTCGCATCAGCGCGGCGCCGGAACCTGTTCCAGGATCTGGCCGATCACGCTATCGACCCACAACCCCTCGATCTCAGCGCCGGGGGCCAGCACCACGCGATGCCTCAGTGCCGGCATGGCGATGAACTTCACGTCGTCCGGAATCACATAGTCGCGTTCGTTGATCGCCGCGTTGGCCCGCGCCGCGGATGCCAGCATATTGGCGGCGCGTGGCGAAGCGCCATATTGCAGAGACGGGTTCTCGCGGGTCGTCCTGACGATGCCAACGATATAGGCGACCATGTCGTCTGACAGCCGGATGCCGTCGACGAATCGCCTGACCGCGGCCAGGCCTGCCATGTCGGCCACGGGCTGGATACCGAACTCGCCGATCTTCGGCATCGACGTGCTATGGCCGTGCCGGGCGACGATGGTGCGCTCTTCCTCTTCGCTGGGATAATCCAGGATATGCTTGAACAGGAAACGGTCGAGCTGGGCCTCGGGCAGTGGATAGGTGCCCTGCTGTTCGATCGGGTTCTGGGTGGCGATCACCATGAAGCCGTCACCCACCGGGTAGGTCTGGCCATCGATGGTGACGGCGCGTTCCTGCATGGCCTGCAGCAGCGCCGCCTGGGTCTTCGGAGGCGTGCGGTTGATCTCGTCTGCCAGCAGAAGCTGGGTGAAGATCGGCCCCTTGGTCAGCGCGAACTGGTTGGTCTGGAAATTGAACAGGTTGGTGCCCAGCACATCGCCCGGCATCAGGTCCGGCGTGAATTGCACACGTCCGAAATTCAGCGACAGGGCGGCGGCGAAGCTTTGCGCCAGCAGGGTCTTGGCGGTACCCGGGACGCCCTCGAAAATGATGTGCCCCTCCGACAGGAGGCTGACCAGCAGCAGATCGAGCGCATCGTCCTGCCCGACCACGGTCTTCCTGACCTGTTGTTTCAGGCCGTCGGCCAGTCTGGCGATCGCCTCAAGATCCATCGGTCATCTCCCTTCTCCATTGGTAAAGTCTTCGCGCCATGCGGGCCAGCCCCATGCCATCGCGCCGATTCTGGTTTCGCGATTTGTCGATTCGGTCGGCGAGTTCGCGGAAACCGCGTTTGACGCCGCGGGCCTGGCCGACCCTGTCTACCCATTCGATCAGCGCCTCGCCATCCAGATGGCGCGGCGCGTTCAGCCGGTGGGCGACGCTGCCCAGCGTGACCTCGGCATAGCGCCGCAGGATTTCCGACCCGTGCCCGCCAAAGCGCAGCAAACTGGCGGTGTTGTCGATCAGGACCGCCTTGCCGGAAGCGAAAGGCGGTTTCGGCGGCAGGGGCGATCCGAACCGGCCCATCGCGGCCCAGCCGACCATCAGCGCGGCTGCGGCGGCCAGGATCACAGGCACCACGAAGGGAAGTTGCAGCATGTTGCGCCACAAATTGGGTGGCTGCCAGTAGCCGTGGACGGTTTCGTCGAACACCACGGCGCCATCCAGCGGGCGCAGCGAGTCCAGCAGCTGCAGGGTCAGCACCGCATTATCGCCGCGCGCCATGCCGTGGTTCGACAATATGTCCGGGTCCGAAACGATCCAGACCGTCCGGTCGCCGTAATCCACCCAACCGGCCAGGATGCCCTGGTCGCTCCAGATCGTCGCGTTCAGTTCATCGGACTCGATCAGCTGCGGATAGTCGATGTCGGGGTCCACGCCAAGCGGCCCCGTGTCCCACACCAGTGGTCCGGCCGGCCGAATCAGCACCGCATCCGGCAATATCTCGCGCAGGATTGACTGTCCATAGCTGCGCGGGATCATGCCGGCAACAGAGAGCCAGTGCGGCCTGAACTGGTCTCTCAGCCCGTCCCATTTCGGCAGCACGACCAGGATGTCGGTTGCCCCCGGCTCGACCGCGACAGTGCCGTCATACCAATCGGCCAGACGCGGCTCCGCGACCACCAGCAATGATTCATCGCCGGCTTTTTCGGCCGAATTCGCCCGGCTGACCAGGACCGGAACATCGGTCGCGCGCAGGGTATCGACCAGCGCCCGATGGCCGATGGCGGAATAGGAATAGGCGTTCGCCTTGGGCGCGCCGACATCGCTGTCGGAAAAGATCATGAACCATGCTGCCGCGGCAAAGGACAATATGCCGACGGCCAGCAGCCAGTATACGGTCCGGGTGGCGTAGGGCTGTGGCTGGTTCATGCCGGTTTCCCCGCCGTGATCTGCTCGTAAAGTCCCCGGCACTCCCGGAAATCGGTTTCGCTGGCCTCGCGCCCACCGAAATGGGTGACCTCCGTCATACGCACCAGCATCGACATTGCCTCGCGCTCCGCCTGCTCCAGCTTAAGCCGGCGCAGGATCTCGCGGCTCGTCATGGCAGAGGAAAACTCCGCGCCCCGCTCGCCAAGATGCAGGATACAATGCAGCAGCAAGGCATGGATCGCGCCGGCGTAATCGCCCCTGGCCGCAAGGCTGTCGAAATCTTCCAGCAGGAAGCCGCCGGACGGATCCTCGTCTCGCGCGCCGCTACCCGGTTCCCCTTCCTTTTCTCCGCGCTTTTTCCAGCGGAAATAATATGCCGCCTCATTCACCAGGAAATAGAGCAGAAGGCCGCCCCCGGCGAACAGCACTGCCCACATCAGCATGCGCAGCACCTCGACCAGTTCGGGCGGCAGGTTCAGGCTGAACGAATCCTGGTCCATCTGCTCGGGCGCCGGGCGATAGAGCTCCGGGGCCTGGGCATTGCCCTCGTTGCGCCACCAGTCGGGATCGGACCAGAGGCCGCCGCCACCCTCGCCCTCGGAGGGATCGGGAACCGGCAACTCGCGCTGATAGTCCCCTTTGGAAAGGGCAATCTCGACGCCCGCTTCTATATCCTCCGCAGATGCCGCCGCCAGCACCGGGGCCTGGGCAACCGCGATCAGATACAATGCGGCAAGCGGCAAAACCCCCAGTCGCCCATAACGCCTGTGCTTTATCCCGCGCAACTGTCCCTCATGCAATCAGGCCGCGAATCCAGATCATGCAGAATCTTAGCCCAAAGCCCGGAGCATGGATAGCCGTCGTCCCGGTCCTGGATGGTTGACGTGCCCTCGCGGTGGTGGCTCCATGCGAATCAGACAAGGAGGAACCATCGATGGGTCAGGAGTTGAACGGGCGTTGCGACATAGCCTTCCGAAACGCGACCATTGTCGACGGTACGGGAAAGCCGGGATTTTCGGGCGACGTTGCCGTGACCGACGACCGGATCGCCGCGGTCGGCGATCTTGGCGGCATGACGTCGGCGCGCGAGGTGGATTGCGCGGGCCTGGCGTTGGCGCCGGGCTTCATCGACGTCCATACCCATGACGACAATGCGCTGCTGATGCGCGATGCGATGATCCCGAAGGTAACCCAGGGCGTTACCACCGTGGTGACCGGTAATTGCGGCATCAGCGTGGCCCCGATCGCGCTGAAGGGTCCGCCGGTACCGCCGCTTGATCTGCTGGGCGGGGCGGAGGAGTTCCGCTTCGGCAGTTTCGAGTCCTACATGGCGGAGTTGGATGCCGGGGGTGCGCCGGTCAATGCCGCGCCGTTGGTCGGCCATACGACGCTGCGCGCGGCCGTTATGGGCAATCTCGATCGCCCGGCAAGCGACGGAGAGATCGCCGCCATGCAGGCGCTGGTCCGCGAATGCATGGAGGCCGGCGCGGTGGGACTCAGCACGGGGCTGTTCTATCCGCCGGCCCGCGAGGCCCCGGCGGAAGAGGTGGCGGCGCTGCTCGAAGGATTGGCGGGGACCGGCGCGGTCTATACTACCCATATGCGTGACGAAGGCGACCATGTCTGCGATTCGCTGCACGAATCCTTCGATACCGCGGCCCGGGCCGGGGTGCCGGTGATCGTCTCTCACCACAAATGCACGGGCCGCAAGAATTTCGGCCGCAGCCGCGAGACGCTGTCCCTGTTCGACCAGGCCCGCAAGCAGCAGCAGGTGGCGCTGGACGTCTATCCCTATGCCGCCAGCTCCACCGTGCTGCTGGACGACTACATGGAAAAGGCCGAGCGCATCATGATCGCCTGGTCGCAGCCGCACCCGGAAATCTCCGGCCGGTATCTGGACGAAATCGCCGCCGAATGGGGTTGTCCGCAGAAAGACGCTTTCCAGCGGCTGAAGCCCGGGGGGGCGATCTATTTCATCATGGACGAAGAGGATGTGAGGCGGATTCTGTCATACCCGCATAGCATGGTCGGGTCCGACGGCCTGCCGCACGACCGCCATCCCCATCCGCGCCTGTGGGGCGCCTTCGCCCGCGTGCTGGGCCATTACGCCCGCGATGTCGGCTTGTTTCCGTTGGAAACCGCAATCCACAAGATGACCGGCCTGTCGGCGGCGAAATTCGGCCTGAAAGACCGCGGCGTCATTCGCGAGGGGGCCTTTGGGGACCTTACCCTCTTCGACCCGGCCCGTATCGCCGACCGGGGAACCTTCGAAGATCCCGCCCGCCCGGCGGCGGGCATCGAGATGGTGCTGGTCAATGGCGCGGTGGCGCTGGAGGGCGGCCGGGTAACCGGGTCAAGGCCGGGCCGGGCGCTGCGCCGGGCGGCGTGACAGCCACCCGGCGGGTCGAACCGGACTCCGTTAGCCTGCGTTTCAGGCCGGCGCGATATTCTGGTTCAACCTGAAGAAATTACCCGGATCGTACTTCGCCTTGATCTGGGCCAGTCGGGCGTGGTTGGCGCCATAGGCGTTGGTCACGCGGCCTTCCTCGTCTTCCGGCATGAAGTTTACGTATACGCTGCCGGCCGCATATTCGGCCGCCGCATCGAACAAATCGCGGGCCCATTGGATGCAGGCTTCGTCGTCCGATGCTTCGCGCCATCGGGTATGCACATTCATGACGAAATGGGTCGAGCGGACCGGGAATGCGGTGGCATCCGCCGGAACCCG
>JBFFGY010000105.1:0-8305 GCA_041557215.1 Alphaproteobacteria bacterium | reverse complement strand
GCCGAACAGGATTCCGCAGGCGCCGTAGTCGAAGTTCAGCGTCTCGTCGCTGGTCCAGCGGAAAGAGGTGAAATCCACCACACCGCTGCAGGCCGGTGCGTCGAATTGGATCGGCTTGTTCTTTGGCGCCGGCGGACGGCGCATGCCTTCCGCGGGCATAAGGGCGGCCAGAAGCTGCTCCGTCATCGCGACCTCCATATAGTCGGCCAGCAGCGTGTATTTGCCGGTCGGCGAAAAGGCGGCGGCGAGATGCGGTCCGCAGGCGTCGCCGTCCGGCTTGTTGCCGTTTCCGGTTACCGGGAAGGCCAGCCAGCGGCCTTCCGGCACCGTCAGCAGCAGGGCATCGCAAGGGAAGAAGTCGGGCTCGAAACCCAGTTCCGCCGTCTGTTTCTCATAGGCGTCACTGTCGCGGATCAACACCAGCGCCACGCCCTGTGCCAGATTCGGGTAAATGGCGGCAAGATCCCCGTTCAGTTCGATCACCCTCCGCCCGCCCTTTGCATCGATGGTCGCCAGCATTCCCGAACCTTCGGTCATCAGTTGTCCGCCCGCGAACTCCCAGACCCGGCTATCCGCCAGCGCGATGGCAGTCAAACCGGCCGAGAATGAAAAGAGACAGGCAATTCCCGTTACGGCCCCGAATGTCCGATTCATGAGCAACTCCAGTGATTCCAACCAACCCTCCCGCCCCCCGGTGGCAGAGGATTTATAGGACATGCCCACGCCAGCGTCCAACGGCGTTGACCGCCCCGCGCGGCCCGTTTATGTTGCGCCGCACCTAAAGGCGTCGCCCAATTGAACCGGGTCCGGGAATGGCATCCGACAACAGTTTTCAGTCGCTCATCCTCAAGCTCCATAACTACTGGTCGGAGCGGGGATGCGTGATACTCCAGCCCTACGACATGGAAGTCGGGGCCGGCACCTTCCATCCCGCCACCACGCTGCGTGCGCTGGGGCCGGAGGAATGGAAGGCCGCCTATGTGCAGCCCTCGCGCCGCCCCACCGACGGGCGCTATGGCGAGAACCCGAACCGGCTGCAGCATTACTACCAGTACCAGGTGATCCTGAAGCCTTCGCCGGCCGACAGCCAGCAACTCTATCTCGATTCCCTGAAGCATCTGGGTATCGACCCGATGGCGCACGACATCCGCTTCGTCGAGGATGATTGGGAGAGCCCGACACTGGGCGCCTGGGGCCTGGGCTGGGAAGTCTGGCTCGACGGCATGGAAGTAACCCAGTTCACCTATTTCCAGCAGGTCGGCGGCATCGAATGCGCGCCGGTTTCCTGCGAACTGACCTACGGGCTTGAACGGCTGGCCATGTATGTGCAGGGCGTGGAGAACGTCTACGACCTTGATTTCAACGGTCAGGGCGTGAAATACGGCGATGTCTTCCTGCAGTCCGAGCGGGAATATTCGGCGCATAATTTCGAGCATGCCAACACCGACATGCTGTCGCAGCATTTCCGGGACGCCGAGGCGGAATGCCAGTCGCTGATCGAGGCAAAGCTGCCGCTGCCGGCCTATGACCAGTGTCTGAAGGCGAGCCACCTGTTCAATCTGCTGGACGCGCGCGGCGTGATCTCGGTCACCGAGCACCAGGCCTATATTGGCCGCGTGCGCGCGCTGGCCAAGGCCTGCTGCGAAGGCTGGCTGCAGTCGCGGGGGCATATGTAACGCCATGGCCGAGTTTCTGCTGGAACTGTTTTCCGAGGAAATCCCGGCGCGCATGCAGGCGCGCGGGGCAGAGGAACTGAAGAGACTGGTCTGCGAGGGGCTGACCGGGGCCGGGCTGGAATTTACCAGCGCCGATGCCTACGCGACCCCGCGACGCCTGGCCCTACATATCGACGGCATTCCCGAGCGCCAGCCGGACATCAAGGAAGAGCGCAAGGGGCCGAAAGTCGATGCGCCGGAGAAGGCGATTGAGGGTTTCCTGCGCGGGGCCGGCCTGGAGTCGCTGGACCAGTGCGAGAAGCGAGAGACGCCGAAGGGCCAGGTCTGGTTTGCCATCATCGAGAAGAAGGGCCGTGATACTGCAGAAGTGCTGCCGGAAATCCTGACCGCCGCGATCCAGAAGCTGGTCTGGCCGAAATCCATGCGCTGGGGCTCGAACGGGATGCGCTGGGTGCGGCCGCTGCATTCCATCCTGGCGGTGTTCGACGGCGCGGTGCTGGAAGGGAGCCTGGATCTGGGCGGTGAAAAGATGGAGTTCGGCTACCGTACCTGGGGACACCGGTTCCTCTCGCCGGACTACATGACCGCCAACAACTTCAAGGATTACGTGGCCGACCTGAAGCATGGCTATGTGATCCTGGACGCCAATGAGCGCCGCCGCATCATCGCCGAGAGGCTGGACGAACTGGCCAATGCCGAGGATCTGGACCTGAAGGAGGACCCGGGCCTGCTGGACGAGGTGACCGGGCTGGTGGAATGGCCGGTGGTGCTGCTGGGCAGCATCGACGAGGAATTCATGGAGGTGCCGCCGGAGGTGCTGACCACGGCGATGCGCACCCACCAGAAATATTTCACCCTGCTGAAAGAAGACGGTTCGATGGCGCCGCGCTTCGCGTTGGTCTCCAACATGGAGACGGAGGACGGCGGCGCACAGATCGTTGCTGGCAACGAGCGCGTATTGCGCGCGCGCCTGTCCGACGCCCGCTTCTTCTGGGACCAGGACCGCAAGGAGACCCTGTCCAGCCGTACCATGCAGCTGGCCGACATCACCTTCCATGCGAAGCTGGGCACGCTGGACGCCAAGACCGACCGGGCCGAGGCCCTGGCGGTGGAGATTGCCAAACATATCGACGGCGCCGACCGCGATCGGGTCGCCCGTGCCGCCCGCCTGGCCAAGGCGGACCTGGTCACCGGCATGGTTGGCGAGTTCCCGGAATTGCAGGGCCTGATGGGCCGCTATTATGCCCTTGGGGACGGCGAGCATGCGGATGTCGCCAACGCCATCCGCGACCATTATTCGCCCCAGGGCCCGGGCGACGCCTGCCCGTCGGCGCCGGTCTCGGTTGCCGTGGCGCTGGCCGACAAGATCGACACGCTGACCGGCTTCTGGGCGATCGACGAGAAGCCGACGGGGTCGAAAGATCCCTATGCGTTGCGCCGCGCGGCGTTGGGCGTGATCCGCCTGATCATCGAAAACGGGCTGCGGGTCAGGCTGCTGCCCTTGTTCGGAGCCGGCCTCGACAACTACCCGGAATCAGTGGTCGGCAAGGATGGCAAAGGGCCTGCATGCGAAGACCTGCTGTCCTTCTTCGCCGACCGGCTGAAGGCGCATCTGCGTGGCGAGGGCGTGCGGCACGATCTGGTCGCGGCGGTATTCGCGCTGGGCGGCGAGGACGATCTGGTGCGGCTGCTGGCCCGCGTGGAAGCCCTGCAAGGCTTTATCGAAAGCGAGGATGGCGCAAACCTGTTGACCGCCTTCCGCCGCGCGGCCAACATCCTGCGCATCGAGGAAAAGAAGGACGGGGTTTCCTACGACGAGGAACCCGATGCGGGCGGTTACGTGCAGGACGAGGAAGCGGCGCTGGGCCGCGCGCTGGAAGCGGCGTCGGCCGCCGTCGCCAAGGCGGTCGAGGAAGAGGAATTCACCGGCGCCATGGCGGCGCTGGCTGCATTGCGGGGGCCGGTCGACGAATTTTTCGACGAGGTGACCGTCAATGCGGAGGATGCGGATCTGCGGGCCAACCGCCTGAGGCTATTGTCGCGGATGCGCACGACCATGGGATTGATTGCGGATTTCAGCCAGATCGAGGGATAGCGGGGCGAATATGAGCAAGTGGGTTTACGAATTCGGCGACGGGGCGGCCGAGGGCCGGGCCGACATGCGCGAACTGCTGGGCGGCAAGGGCGCCAACCTGGCGGAAATGTGCCATCTGGGCCTGCCGGTGCCGCCGGGCTTCACCATCACCACCGAGGTCTGCACCTATTTCTACCAGAACGGTAATTCCTATCCGGGCGATCTTGACGCCCAGGTGGCCGCCGCCGTCGTCAGCATCGAGGGCAAGGTCGGCCAAGTCGGTTTCGGAAACAAGGCGGCGCCGTTGCTGGTCTCGGTACGCTCGGGCGCCCGGGCCTCGATGCCCGGGATGATGGATACCGTGCTCAATCTCGGCCTCAACGACGAGACCGTCGAAGGGCTGGCCGCATTGGGTGGTAACGCCCGCTTCGCCTATGACAGCTACCGCCGCTTCATCCAGATGTATTCGGATGTGGTGCTGGGTGTAGACCATTACAATTTCGAGGAAATCCTGGAAATCCACAAGGAAGAGCGCGGGGTGATGCTCGATACCGAGCTGGACGCCGATGCCCTGAAGAGCCTGGTCGCCGCCTACAAGGCGCGCGTCGAGGAGGAACTGGGCAAGCCCTTCCCGCAAGACCCGAAGGAACAGCTCTGGGGCGCCATCGGCGCGGTCTTCAGCAGCTGGATGACCCCGCGCGCGGTGACCTATCGCCGCCTGCACGACATCCCCGAGGAATGGGGCACCGCCGTCAACGTCCAGGCCATGGTGTTCGGCAATATGGGCGAGGATTGCGCCACCGGCGTTGCCTTCACCCGCGACCCCTCGACCGGCGAGAACGCCTTTTACGGCGAGTATCTGGTCAACGCCCAGGGCGAGGACGTGGTTGCCGGCATCCGCACCCCGCAGCATCTGACGATCGCCGGCAAGGAGGCCAACAGCTCCGACCTGCCGGCAATGGAAGAGGTGATGCCGGAAGTGTTCGGCCAGCTGAACGACATCCGCGGCAAGCTGGAAAACCATTACCTGGATATGCAGGACATCGAATTCACGGTCCAGAACGGCAAGCTGTGGATGTTGCAGACCCGAAACGGCAAGCGCACCACCCAGGCCGCCCTGCGGATTGCCGTGGAAATGGCGGAAAGCGGCCTGATCGACCGGCCCACCGCGGTCAGCCGGATCGAGCCGAACGCACTGGACCAGCTGCTGCATCCGACCCTCGATCCCAGCGCGGAACGCTCGGTCATCGCCAAGGGCCTGCCGGCGTCGCCCGGCGCGGCCGCCGGCAAGGCGGTCTTCACCGCCGACGAGGCGGAGGCTGAGGCCGCGAAGGGAGACCGCGTCATCCTGGTTCGCACCGAAACCAGCCCGGAGGATATCCACGGCATGCATGCCGCCCAGGGCATCCTGACCACGCGCGGCGGCATGACCAGCCATGCGGCGGTGGTGGCGCGCGGCATGGGCCGTCCCTGTGTCGCCGGCGCCGGCGACCTGCGGGTCGACGAGAAGACCCGCACCATGAAAGTGGGCGGTGTTACGGTCGGCGATGGCGATTGGATCACCATCGACGGCGGCACCGGCGAAGTCATGCTGGGCCAGGTGCCGACGGTGCAGCCGGAACTGTCGGGCGATTTCGCGCAGCTGATGGAATGGGCGGACGAGCTTCGCACCCTGGGCGTTCGGGCCAACGCCGATACGCCGGAAGATGCCCGCATGTCGATCGAGTTCGGGGCCGAGGGCATCGGGCTCTGCCGCACCGAGCATATGTTCTTCGACGCCGAGCGCATTATCGCAGTGCGCGAGATGATCCTGGCGGAAAGCGAGGAAGGCCGTCGCGCGGCGCTGGCCAAGATCCTGCCGATGCAGCGCGAGGATTTCGCCGAAATGTTCCGCATCATGGGTGAGCGCCCGGTGACCATCCGCCTGCTGGACCCGCCGCTGCACGAGTTCCTGCCCAAGGGTGAGGAAGAGATGAAGGAAGTGGCCGAAGCCGCCGGCGTAACCGTGGCCGATGTGCGCCGCCGCGCCGCGGAACTGCATGAGGTCAACCCCATGCTGGGCCATCGCGGCTGCCGTCTGGCGATCAGCTATCCGGAAATCTGCGAAATGCAGGCGCGCGCCATCTTCGAGGCGGCGGTCACGGTCGAAGAGGAAACCGGCCATACGGTTACGCCCGAGGTCATGGTCCCGCTGATCGCCACCCGCAAGGAGCTGGAGGTTCTGAAGGACGTCATCGACCGCGTGGCCGGCGAGGTAGAGGCCGAAAAGGGCCGCAAGCCGCATTATATCATCGGCACCATGATCGAACTGCCGCGCGCTTCTCTGCGCGCCGCCGAGATCGCGGAACTGGCCGAGTTCTTCAGCTTCGGCACGAACGACCTGACCCAGACCTGCTTCGGGCTCAGCCGCGACGACGCCGGCAACTTCCTGCAATATTACGAGCGCCAGGGAATCATGGAGACCGATCCCTTCGTCAGTATCGATGTCGACGGCGTGGGCGAACTGGTGGAAATCGGCGTCGAGCGCGGCCGCAAGACCCGCCCCGACATCAAGCTCGGCATCTGCGGTGAACATGGCGGCGACCCGGCGTCGGTGGCCTTCTGCCACAAGGTGGGGCTGGATTACGTTTCCTGCTCGCCCTTCCGCGTGCCCATCGCCCGCCTTGCCGCGGCCCAGACGGCCATCGCGGAAAGCAAGGGCGAGACCCTGACCGGGGTATCGCGGGAAGCCTGAGCTTCTGTTTAATTTCTGACTTCAGCTGCGGTGCCCTTTTCGGGCACCGCGCGCGCCTGTGAAACGCGTTTTGCGAGGGGCCTAGACGACTCTCCCGGCCCGCAGCCTTGCTGTCGCCTCTTCGTCCACCTGCCCGTTGGCGACCACGACGCCGAACAGGTCTTCGGCCTCGCCGATCGTGTAATAGCCCTGGTACAGATCCCGAAGCACGGCCTGCGGGTCGCGCTTCATTGGATCGCCAAAGCCGCCGCCGCCGGGGGTCGAGACATGGACGCGGTCGCCCTCGGCGATGCGGATGCCCTGATCCTTCGAAAGATGCGGCGGGATATAGTCCGGCTGGCCGTCCCGTTCGATCCGCACCTTGTTCGGCCCGCCGTCCTTGCCACCCAGCGCGCCCTGCGGGCCGTAGCGTCCATGGTCCATGACGAAGGAAGCCTTCGCCTCGCCGCGTCTGATTTTTACCGTGTAGTTGACGCCGAAGCCGCCGCGATGTTCGCCGGCGCCGCCGGAGCCTTCGTAGAGGGAATATTGCTCGATCAGGACAGGGTAACGCTGCTCGACGATTTCGATCGGCGTGGTTTTGGAAATGCCGATGGTCGAGCAGCCGTTGGACAACCCGTCGCCGTCCATATTGCCGCCATAGCCGCCGCCGGAAATCAGGTAGAGCACATAGCCCTTGCCGGTCTTCGGGTCGTGGCCGCCAAGCGCAAAATTGCCGCTGGTGCCGGCCGGCGCGGCGAAAAGCTGGTCGGGCAGGGCAGGGGTCAGCGCCGCGAACACCGCCTCGGCTATGCGTTGGCTGACCTCCGCCGCGCAGCCCGACACGGGGCGCGGATATTCGGCATAAAGGAAGGTGCCCTTCGGGTCGTCGATCTGCAGCGGCGCGAAGGTGCCGGCATTGATCGGGACCTCAGGGAAGATATGTTTCATCGCCAGATAGACCGACGAGCGCGTGGTCGAAATCACGCTGTTCATCGGCCCAAGGCAGGGCGGGCTAGACCCCGACATGTCGAAATGCAGATCGGTATCCCGCTTGGTGATCTTCATGTCGATCTTCAGCGGCTCATCGACGATGCCGTCGGAGTCCACATAAGATACGCCGTGATATTCGCCGTCCGGGATGGTGGCGATCTTCGCGCGCATCTGCTGTTCGGCGCGGGCGCGCAGCTCTTTTATGCAGGCCTCCACCACATCCTTGCCGTAGCGGTCCAGCAGGGCTGTAAATCGCCGCTCGCCGACATTCAGGGCGGCGGCCTGGGCCTTGATGTCGCCGATGCGCTGGTCCGCGATGCGGATATTCGACAAGATGATGGAGAGGATTTCCTCGTCCATCACGCCTTCCTTGAACAGCTTGACCGGCGGCAGGCGCAAACCCTCCTGCTCGGATTCCGTCGCCTGGGCAGAGAATCCCCCCGGCACCATGCCGCCGGTATCGGGCCAGTGCCCGGTATTGGCCAGCCAGGCGAAGATTTCGCCCTTATAGAAGAACGGCTTGGCGAAGCGCACATCCATCAGGTGGGTGCCGCCCATATAGGGGTCGTTGACGATATACATGTCGCCGGGCTTCAAATCCTTCGCCCGCTTGATGACCTCGGCCGTGCCGAACTGCATGGTGCCGACGAAGACGGGAAGGCCAAGGTCGCCCTGCGCGATCAGCGCCCCGTCGTCGCGGTGGTAGATGCCGTCCGAGCGGTCCAGCGCCTCCGAGATCACCGGGCTGAAGGCCGAGCGCACGAAGGCCAGATCCATCTCGTTGCAGACCTGGCTCAGCCCGCTCTGCACGACCGCCAGCGTGACGGGATCGATGGCGGTCATGGCGCT
>JBFFGY010000104.1:0-8327 GCA_041557215.1 Alphaproteobacteria bacterium | reverse complement strand
CTAAAGTAATTAATCTACCTGCACCATTTTCCGGATTTCTTCCACAATTTCAGGATTGGCCAGAGTGGTTACATCGCCAACATCCCGGCCGTTTGAGATCGAGGCCAACACCCGGCGCATGATCTTGCCGGAACGGGTTTTCGGCAGGCCGGGCGCCCATTGCAGCCAGTCCGGCGAGGCGATCGGGCCAATCTCCTTGCGCACCCACTGCACCAGCTCCTTGCGCAGTTCCTCGGTCGGTTGCTCGCCGACATTCAGCGTCACATAGGCATAGATGCCCTGGCCCTTGATGTCGTGCGGTGCACCGACCACGGCGGCCTCGGCCACCTTCGGATGGGCGACAAGCGCGCTCTCCACCTCGGCCGTGCCCATGCGGTGGCCGGAAACATTGATCACGTCGTCGACGCGGCCCGTGATCCAGTAATAGCCATCCTCGTCGCGGCGGCAGCCGTCGCCGGTGAAATATTTCCCCTTATAGGTCGAGAAATAGGTCTGCACGAAGCGGTCATGGTCGCGGTAGACCGTGCGCATCTGGCCGGGCCAGGAATCCAGTATGCAGAGATTTCCCTCGCAGGCGCCTTCCAGGACATTACCGTCACCATCGACGATACCGGGTTCCACGCCGAAGAACGGGCGCGTCGCTGAGCCGGGCTTCAGGGCGGTTGCGCCGGGTAGCGGCGTGATCAGGATGCCGCCGGTCTCGGTTTGCCACCAGGTATCGACGATCGGGCAGCGGCCCTCACCAACCACATTGTAATACCATTCCCAGGCTTCCGGGTTGATCGGCTCGCCGACCGTGCCCAGCAGGCGGATCGAAGACCGGTCGGTTGCCTTTACCGGGCCGTCGCCTTCGCGCATCAGGGCGCGGATCGCTGTTGGCGCGGTATAGAAGATGTTGACCTTGTGCTTGTCACAGACCTGCCAGAAGCGCGAAAAATCAGGGTAGTTCGGGACGCCCTCGAACATCAGCGTGATGGCGCCGTTGGCCAGCGGGCCATAGACGATATAGCTGTGGCCGGTGACCCAGCCGACATCCGCCGTGCACCAGTAGATATCGCCGTCATGGTAGTCGAAGACGTACTGATGCGTCATCGACGCGTACACCATATAGCCGCCGGTCGTGTGCAGCACGCCCTTGGGCTTGCCGGTGGAGCCGGAGGTGTAGAGGATGAACATCGGGTCTTCAGCGCCCATCTCCTCCGGCGGGCAATCGGTGGAGGCTGCGCCGCAGGCCTCGTGGTACCAGACGTCGCGACCTTCCTTCCAGTCGACCTTGCCGCCGGTACGGTTGACGACGAAGACCGTCTTGACGGTCGGGCATTTTTCCAGCGCCGCGTCGGTATTCGCCTTCAAGGGGATCGGGCGACCGCCACGAATGCCCTCGTCGGCGGTGATCACGCAGTTGGAATCGCAGTCCTGGATACGGCCGGCCAGCGCATCCGGAGAAAATCCGCCGAATACCACGGAATGGATCGCGCCGATGCGCGTACAGGCCAGCATGGCGTAGGCCGCCTCGGGGATCATCGGCATATAGATCGTGACGACATCGCCTTTTTTGATGCCGCGCGCCTTCATGGCGTTGGTCAGTCGGCAGACCTCCTCATGCAGTTCCCTGTAGGTGATGGTCTTGCTGTTCTTCGGGTCGTCGCCTTCCCAGATGATCGCGGTCTGGTCGCCCCGGGTCGCCAGGTGCCGGTCGATGCAGTTGGCCGAGGCGTTCAGCGTGCCGTCATAGAACCATTTGATATGGACATTATTGCTGTAATCCACATCCTTGATCTTGCTGTACGGCTTGATCCAGTCGATGCGCTTGCCATGCTCGGCCCAGAAGGCCTCAGGATCGTCGACCGACGCCTGGTACATCTTCAGGTAACCGTCATTATCGATAAGGGCCTTCTCGGCGACCTCTGCGGGCACGGAATGGATGTGGACTTCCGACATGGTTCTTGCTCTCCCTGTGGCGATCATCGGATGCAACCAGCAGCCGCGCCGAAGCGCGTTGCCTGAAATTTCAGCCAATAATGCGCAAGAAAAAGGCAGGTGACAACCGCCTCCGGAAATCTGGCACAAACAGACAACGCCCGGCGTCCAACCCGGCGCAGTTCTCATTTATTCAGACCACCTTCGCCAGGGCGGAGCCCAGTCGTTCTAGCGCCTGGCAAACGCGTCCTTGAAGCGTACCCGGCAATCCGCGAGATGCCAGTTGCGCGTCCAGTCGGACGGCGGCCCGGGCAGAACCCTGGCCCACAGGAATCGCGGGGCCGGTGGCTCGACCAGGAACCGGGCGGCCGCCTCCAGTTCCTCCGGGCTGCAAACGGTCATTGTCGAGGCGATGCCTGCGCCCTGGGCCATGATCTCCAGGTTGGTCCGCTCGGCGGTATGGCCTTTCTGGCCGCCGGTTTCTCCATGCTGGCCATTATCGATGCAGACGATCGAAAAATTCTTTGGCGCGGCCGTCGCGGTCGTGGCCAGGCAGCCGATATTCATCAGCAATTCGCCATCGCCAGTGATGGCGGCAACCTTCCTGTCCGGCGCACAGAGCGCCATGCCGAGGCCGATGGGAACCGCGGCCCCCATGGCGCCGCCCATGGTATAGAGGTAATTCGCCTCCGAGGTCAGTTTTGCTGCGTCGCGCGACGCGCCGGCCAGACCCGATATCATCAGATATTCGGCCGGGTTCGGGAAAAGTTTCGGCAGGAGTTCGCGGCGATCCAGTGTCGATTCCGTCATGGTCTGTTCTTCCCGTTCAGAAGGCCTTGGCGCCGAGAAATCGTTGCGAAAGTATCAGGGCGACCCCCTCGCCGGCCTTGAAACAGGCTAACAGGGCCGCATTCGTCGCCACCTCCAGATCCTCCTCGGTATCCACCCTGAAGATCAGAAGCCCCATGGCTTCCAGCACGGTATCCACGGCCTGGCCCATGGGGTACTGCCACGGGTTCTGTTCGCCATAGTCGCCGCGCATCGTGACGATAAGGAAGACCGGAAAGCGCCCGCCCTTGACCAGCGACAGATGATTGATGCAATTGCCGACCCCGGAAGACTGCATGCAAACCACGCTGCGGCCGCCGACAAGGTCGGCGCCGGCACTGATTCCAATCCCTTCTTCTTCCGTCGAAAGAAGCACTGCGCTTGTTTCGTTGTGCCGCTGGGCCAGCCGGATCAGTGCGGCGTTCCCTGCGTCCGGTACGTGGGTAAACAGAGTGACGCCTCCATCAACCAGTTGGGTGAAGAGCTTCTCAACCCATTGAGGGGTCTTCGACTCCGTCATATTAACCTCTTGCAATGTCCAATATATCGGATGGTGTGCCGGGAAAGGCGGGGAAGGGCATTCTATGCATCGCCGAGCGGCCAGGGCAATCTGATCATTTCCTGAAGCAGTCCCGGCGGGAAATCACGGTGCAGCCAGGCCGCCATCCCTATCATGAAGGCGATGCCCACAGCAGATAGAACGAAGGCGCGGAGCCAACTGACTTGCGCCCTGATGCGCAGGAATGAAACGAGGAATAGCGGCAGCGACATTACGAAGCCGATAAGCGAGGACATGATCAGCAATCCTGCAAACCAGGAAAGCGTGGCCCAGAGGCCATGCGTCGCGTTGATATCGACTTCGTCTGCCGCGCGATCGGTGAATATGGGGTCAGTTTCCGGCGCGCGCATCATCCGGATCAAAAGCAGCAGGCAGCAGACAAGGGCGACGGGGGAAACAGTCACGGGGAAAATCTTGTCGCTCAGCATGTTGATTCTCATAGCATTGACCCAGGCCACCATCAGATAGCCGGTCACGCAGAGAAGGAAGATGAGCGGCGCACGTTTCCTGCCAGCTGTGACATGGCCTTCGGGCAGGATCTGCTTGGCCTGCCGAACACCGACGATGATCGAGACGACCGTCAGGGCCAGGATCACCAGCACGATCGGCGAGGCGATATAGCTGAATCCCGCCTCCAGGCTGACCCTGAATTTTGCGCCTGCGACCTGGTGGGCCATGTTGCTGAAGTTTTCGGCCTGGTGGGAAAGCACGAAGCCGATAAGAAATGCAGGACGCGACCAGTCGAAGCGGCGCAGGAAAATGCCGAGAAGACCGACAGCGAACAGCGCGACCAGATCGCCAAGCGACTGGCCCGACTGGAACGCCGCGAAGGAAATCAGCATGAACAGGAAGGGGCCGAGCAGGCTGAAGCGGATCGTGGTCAGGCGGGCGATTCCGCCGGAAAACGCAATGCAGAGACCGGCGCCAAAAACATTGGCCAGCGCCAGCGACCAGACGATCGTGTAGGTCAGGTCCAGGTTGCTCTGGATCATCTGAGGGCCGGCGTCGTAGCCAAGCAGGGCAAGGCCGCCGATAAAGACCGCCATGGAGCCGCTGCCGGGTATGCCGAAAATTAGCGTGGGTACAAGCCCGCCGCCTTCCTTGGCATTGTTTGAGGATTCCGGTCCGATCACCCCTCTGATATCGCCCGACCCGAAGCGGCTCTTGTCTTTTACCGTCTGCACCGTGTGGCCATAGGCGATCCAGTCCACAACCGATCCGCCAAGGCCCGGTATAACGCCAACGATTACCCCGATCACGGCGCAGCGCAAGGACAGGAACAGATTGGACCACCAGTCGCGTACTCCATCCAGCCAACCGGCGCCCAGCGTGCCCGACGTGGAAATCGGCCGGTCATGGCGCAGCAGGGCCACAATCTCGGGAACGGCAAAAATGCCGAGGCCGACGATGACCAGCTTCAGACCGTCAATCAGGTAGGGAACGTCATAGGTCGTCATCCGCAGGCTGCCGGCCGCGGAGGCTTCGCCGATCGTTCCGACCATCAACCCCAGCCCTGCCGCGGCAACCCCCTTCAGCGGCACGCGGCCGGCCAGGATCGCGACCATGGAGAGGCCGAGAATCGTGATCATCAGCATTTCCGGCAGGCCAAAGGCCAGGACCAGCGGGCGCGCGATCAGAATGAAGAAGGTCAGGATGAGTGCGCCGAAAAGGCCGCCGAATAACGACGAAGCGAATGCCGCGGACAGCGCCCGTGCCGCTTCGCCCTTCTTGGCTAGCGGGAAACCGTCGAGCACCGTGGCCTGACTAGCCGACGAGCCTGGAATTCCCATTAGTACGGAAGCGAAAGTGTCGGATGTTGGGATGACCGCGACCAGTCCCACCATGAGCGCCAGGCCCGAAACCGGATCCATCCCGTAGATAAAGGGCAATACCATGGACAGGCCGGCGATGCCGCCGAGCCCGGGGAAGACACCTACCGACAGTCCGAGCAACACACCCAGCATCAGGAACATAAGCTGCTCCGGATGGAAGATCAGCGCGAACGCGTCAGCCAGCGCAGGCAGAGCTGTCGACAAAAGGTCCATCGGTTGGTCCCCGGGTGTTTCCGGAAAAAATAATAGCCCCCCGCGCCAGAGCGCGGAGGGCGGGTAGTCATGGCCTATTTCAGTTCAACGCCGAACCGCTCTTTCAGCCAGTTCTTTACATAGGCCTTGGGGCCATCCGGGACGTCAGTGCCGAGCTTCAGCGCCACCTTGGCCTCCTTGCCGGTCATCTGCGGATAGATGCCAAGCCTTGCTTCCGAGATTTTCGGGAAATCGGGGCGTGCCATAACATCGTTGAACGCCTTGGAGTAGGTCGCGATCGCCTCGTCGCTGGCGCCGTTGGGCAGGAAGACCATCTTCTGTGCCGGGAAGCCGGCAATGAAGAAGGCTTTCCAGGCTTCCCAGGCGTCGCCCGAGGTTTCGCAGCCCTTGGTCGCCTCGCAGACTTCCTTGAAGGTCGGGATGTCGGGGAACGTCGGATCGCGCACGATATTACCGTCGCCGTCCAGGGCGCCCCAGGTCATCATCGGCACTGCCTTGCCCTGTTCGACCAGCGGCACCACGGATTTCAGATAAGCAGCCGAAGTCTGGTAGTCGATATTGGCTTCGCCGCGCTCGAACATCAGGCGGCCATTGCCACGGCTTTCAATGCCGAAGACCGCCTCTACCTTCATGCCCAGCATTTCCCAGGCGAGCATCGACACGAGGTCCAGACGAGTCGCGCCCTGCGACCCCCAGATGAAATTAATGTCTTTCAGGTCGTCCGCATCGCCATCGAATTTTTTGGCAATATTTGGTTGCAGGTAGGCCACCCCACCGGTGCCGGAGACAAGGACGACATTCCAGTCCTTGTATTCATACTTCACACGCGGGTCGCCCAGAAGATACGGGAACTGGGTCGAACCTGACGAGCCGAAGATCACGGTGCCGTCTTCGTATTTCTGCTGCTGGAACCAGTTCGCGCCCTTGGTCGAACCGGCGCCCGGCATGTATTTCACGACAACGGTCGGCTTGCCCGGCAGTGCCTCGCTCAGCAGCGGTGCATAAAAGTTGGCCCATTTCGCCGAGCCGCCCTTTTCCGAGAACGGAATGACGAATTCGACTGTCTTGCCGGAAAGGTCCAATTCGGCCGTTGCCGGCTGGGCGGCACTCAGGGCGAAGCCCAGCGTAACGGCCGCCGCCGCTAATAGGGTTAGTTTCTGTTTCATAATCTAGCCTCCTTGTTAGCGTTTCCTGTTTTGTTGTCCGGTTACCCCGGGACGTAAACGAATCCTTCAAAAATTCGCCGCGCGGTGCGCAGGATTTCCGTGCGCGACACCTTCTTGCCGCCTTGCCCATCCGGCTCCAGCGTCATGCCGACATCGATTCGGCCTGCCGGGTGCTCGATAACGACGGTACCCGACAGGTTCACCGGGCCGCCGATGACGTCTGCCGCCACCGTACCTTCCAGACAGCAAGCGGTCGCCAGGCAGATCGCGCCTGTCGCCGCATGGCTTCGGTGGCAACTATGCGGCACAAGATAACGCGATGCAATGGTGCCGCCGTGGCGCGCCGGCGACAGCAGCCCCACCTTGGGCGTTACCAGCTTCGAGACGTCGCCCAGTCCCATGCGCCGCCCGGCCTCGAGCCTGAGCGCCTCGACGCGGGTCAGCATTTCCGTGTTGGCGTCGATCTCGTCGGGCGTCTCATCCCCTCGCAGGCCAACCGCATCGGCGCGCAGGAGCATCATCGGCATGGCATTGTCGATCAGCGTCACCGCGATACCGTCTATTTCTTCCCGGCGCTTGCCGGATGCGAATAGGGAACCCGTAACGGCCCCTTCCGTATTGGCGAAGGCCATGCGAATCGGCGCTGCCGTTCCCGGTACGCCATCAAGAGCCTGGTCGCCCTCATAAGTGACTTGGCCGTTGGGGGTCTGGATCGTCTGTTCGACCAGCGCGCCGGTATTGACGTTGAAAACCCGTACGCGGGTTTCCCCATCCTGCGCTGGTACCATGCCGGTCTCGATGGCGAAAGGTCCCACGCCGGACAGCATGTTGCCGCAATTGGGCTTGGTGTCGACGATCGCCTCGTCAACGGAGACCTGGGCAAAGAGGTAATCCACGTCCGCATCGTCTCGCGCCGATGGTCCGACAATGGCGACCTTGCTGGTCTGGGGTTTGCCGCCGCCGACTCCGTCCACCTGCATAGGGTGGGGCGAGCCCATTACCGAAAGCAGAACGCGGTCGCGCTCGGCAATATCCGACGGCAGGTCGGACGACTTGAAATAGGGGCCGCGGGACGTGCCGCCACGCATGATGACGCATGGGATGCGTTGGATTCTACCGCTCATTGTTCCTCCCGAACTCTTACCATATCCCGACTATCAACCCGATTGAGTGGCCTTGTGAAGGGCGCTCGCAAGACTACTTCGTGGCGGCGTCTCCCGCGCCCGTTCCGGCGATCCGACCAAACACCGTGCCGGACATAAGGCCCGTGCCACCCGGATAGTTGAAGTAGAAGATGCCGCCAACAAGTTCTCCGGCCGCATACAAGCCTGGGATCGGCGTAAGGTCGGTATCCATCACCTGGCCACTGTCCGGGTCGACACGCAGCCCGCCGAATGTAAAGGTGACGCCACAGGTGATCTGGTAGGCCTCGAAGGGCGCCTCGTCGATTCGGTTGGCCCAGTTGGATTTCGGCACGGCCAGCCCATGTGCTGCCCGGCCGTCCTTGACATTGGGATCGAACGGCGTGTCGGTGTCGACGGCGTCGTTGTAAGCCTTGATTTCCGCCATGAAGCCTTTGGGGTCGACGCCTTCCAGCTTGCCGGCCAGTTCTTCCAGCGTGTTAGCGCTGACCTTGGTCACCCGCCTGATCCGGTATTCGTCGCGCAGCATCGGGATGATTTTCGAATCGAAGACCTGCCAGGCGAACTGGTCCGGCTGGTTCAGGATTTCCCGGCCATACTTCGCGTAGGTGTAGTTGCGGAAATCTGCGCCCTCGTCGACGAAGCGCTTGCCGTGGGCATTGACCAT
>JBFFGY010000103.1:0-8384 GCA_041557215.1 Alphaproteobacteria bacterium | reverse complement strand
TTCAAGGCCGCGGGTTATATAGGGGTCCGGACGCGCCGTCAACCCTTGAAAATAGCGGCTGCGACCATATCGTCAGCGGTTCTTGAAAACCGGCTTCCGTTTCTCGGCAAACGCGGCCATTCCTTCCTTCTGATCCTCGGTCGCGAAGGTCGAATGGAACAGGCGCCGTTCGAAACGCACGCCTTCCGCCAGCGTGCTTTCAAAAGCCCTGTTTACCGCCTCCTTGGCCATGATGGAAATGGGCCGCGACATGGATGCGATCTTGGCCGCAGTTTTGATGGCCTCCTCGACCAGGTCGCCAGCCGGGATAATCCGGCTGACCAGTCCGGCGCGCTCCGCTTCTTCGGCATCCATCATACGGCCGGTCAGAACCATCTCCATGGCCTTCGCCTTGCCGACCGCGCGCGTCAGGCGCTGGGTGCCGCCGGCGCCCGGAATGGTGCCGATGGTAATTTCGGGCTGGCCGAATTTCGCCGTATCCGCCGCCAGAATGACGTCGCACATCATCGCCATCTCGCAGCCGCCACCCAGCGCATAGCCGGCGACCGCCGCCACAATGGGCTTGCGACAGGTGGTAACCCGTTCCCAGCCACTGGTGATGAAGTCCGATAGATAGGCATCCATATAGGACTGCGACTGCATTTCCTTGATGTCGGCGCCGGCGGCAAAGGCTTTCTCCGACCCGGTCACCACGACGCATCCGATGGCGTCGTCCGCCTCCATATCGTCTAGCGCCTGGCCGAGTTCCGCGATCAGCGCATTGCACAGCGCATTCAGCGCTTGCGGACGATTGAGGGTGATGAGGCCCACCGCCTCACGCTTCTCCACGATGATATTCTCGTAGGACATGATTCCGTCTATTCCTTAAGGCAGGTTGGTAGGAATTCGAAGGCGGCGTTTCAGCCGCCGGAGCTTGCCGGAGCCACGGTGAACCGTACGGTGATTTCTCCATCTGGCCCGAAAAAATCTATCTTCAGCGACTCGCTTTCCCGCCGAAACGCATTACCGGCGCTGGGCTGCCAGCCGAGCTGAGGCAGGGTCAAACCATAGAAATCCAACACTGCTTTCCGACTGGTTGCGCCGATGGCATAAGCCTCGACGATGCGCCCCGATGGTGCATCAAACTCTATGCCGGCATCGTTCACCGGCGTCAGCGCCGGCATCACCGGCACGTCTTCCAGCAGTTCGAAAAATCCCTGGGCGCCAGCCGGCAGCGTAGTCGCCAACAGCCCCGCGAGAATTGTTGTGATGTTCGCTATCCGTCGCATGGCCCTGCTATAACATTATCCTACCGCATTGCACATTATCTTTGATGCAGCGCACAGTAGAATGTCGACCGGCCGGACTGGGTGATCCGCCGAATGGCCCCCGAACATCCCTCGCGCCCGCAGGGCTCTCCTTCACGGCCGTAGGCGCGCCATTGATGCTGGAAATAGCCAAGCTCTCCGCTGACTTGGACATAGTCTCGCAGTGACGAGCCTCCGGCAGCGATTGCCGCCTCCAATACTTCGCGAATCGCAGGGACCAGACGAACGGCCCGCGCGCCCGGAATGGTGTGGGCTTGGCGTCGGGGCGAAATCCCGGCAGACCACAACGCCTCGCAGACATATATATTGCCGAGCCCGGCGACCACGCGCTGATCCAGCAGTGCCGCCTTTATCGGCGTGCGGCGTCCCTCAAGGGCCGAAGACAAAACCGCCTCGTTGAATTCGTTTCCCAGCGGCTCCGGACCCAGCCCTGCCAGCAGCGGATGGGCTTGCAATCCGTCCGGCGCCACCAGGTCCATCATGCCGAAACGCCGCGCGTCGTTGAACCGGACGGTCACCCCGCGATCGGTAACGAACTCCACATGGTCGTGCCGGTCCGCAGGCGGCACGCCGCCATCGTGGATTGTCATGCGTCCCGACATGCCGAGATGAATGATCAGCACCTCGCCGCTGTCCAGCTCGGCCAGGATATATTTCGCGCGACGTCCGACATGGACTATCCTGCGCCCGCGAAGCCGCTCTGCCATTCGATCTGGGAACGGAAAGCGCAGATCGGGGCGACGCTGGATCACCTCGACCAGGATTCGGCCCTCCAGGACGGGCTGGAGACCGCGCCTTACAGTTTCGACTTCGGGAAGTTCGGGCATGTTCAAGTCTTGTTTTTGCGCGTGGTCTCTTCTAGCAAAGGCGACGTCGCTGCGCTATCGTCGCAGCCATGCATGACAAGGAAAAGAATCGAATGGAAGAAGTCGTCGATTTCGGCTTCCGGGAAGTCCGTGCCGAGGAAAAATCCAGGCTTGTCCGCGGCGTCTTCGACAGCGTGGCAACCCGATACGACATCATGAACGACCTGATGTCGCTGGGCATCCACCGGGCATGGAAGGCGGAGTTCGTGGCCTGGCTCGCGCCGCGCCCGGATATGCATCTGCTGGACGTCGCCGGCGGCACCGGCGACATCGCCTTCCGGTTCCTGGAAAAGGGCGGCGGCCGGGTGACCATCTGCGACCTGACGGAAGAAATGGTGCTGGTCGGGCGCGACAGGGCGGTAGACCGTGGCATCCTGGGCGGTGTCGACTGGGTAGTTGGCAATGCCGAGGCCCTGCCGTTCCCCGACTGCAGCGTTGACGCCTATACGATCGCATTCGGGCTACGGAACGTCACCCATATCGACAAGGCCCTGGCCGAGGCGAGGCGGGTCCTGAAGCCCGGCGGCCGGTTCATGTGCCTGGAATTCAGCCATCTGGTCTGGCCTTGGGCGGAACCGCTGTATGACCGTTATTCCTTTTCCGTACTGCCGGCGCTGGGCCAGATGGTGGCCGACGACCGCGAGTCTTATGAATATCTCGCCGAGAGCATCCGCCGCTTTCCGCCGCAGCTGGAACTTGTCGACCGGATCGGCGCCGCCGGGCTGGACCAGGTGAAATACCGCAATCTTTCAGGTGGAATCGCGGCGATCCATTCCGCCTGGCGTATCTGACGGACCCGACGGAATGTTCAGCGCCATCGCGAATCTTTTCCGGCTGTTCCTGATCGCCCGCACGCTGGCGCGCCACGATGCCCTGTTCCCGCTCGAGAGGCTGGGCGTGGCGCCCGGCGTGATGGTACTGGTGCGGTTGATTTCCAGGCGCCGCGCGCCAGGCCGACCGGGCCAGAGACTGGCCGCGGCCTGCGAGTCGCTGGGCCCCACCTTCATCAAACTCGGCCAGGCCCTGTCGGTGCGTTCCGACCTGGTCGGGGAAGATGTGGCCAACGACCTGTCGTCCTTGCAAGACAAGCTGCCGCCCTTCCCGTCCGACAAGGCAAAAGCGATCATCGAAGAGGAGCTCGGCCAGACAATCGATGAATTGTTCGACCGTTTCGATTCCGAACCGATCGCCGCCGCATCGATCGCCCAGGTTCATTTTGCCACCACCACCGAAGGCGAGGAAGTGGCGGTCAAGGTCTTGCGGCCGGACGTGGAGGAAATATTCAACCGCGACCTGGAGATGATGTATTGGGTGGCGCGCCTGGTGGAACGGGCCCGGCCCGATTTGCGCCGGCTGAGACCGGTGGAGGTTGTCCGCACCTTCGAGGACACGGTCTGGCTGGAAATGGATTTGCGGATGGAGGCCTCGGCGGCTGCGGAACTGGCCGGGAATTTCAGCGATGATCCGGATTTCCATGTGCCGGGAGTTGACTGGCTGCGGACCGGCAGGCGGGTTTTGACGACCGAGCGCATCGACGGCATCCCGATCGACGAGGTGGAGGCGCTTGTCGAGGCGGGGCTGGACCCGAAGAAAATCATCGAGAAATCGGCGCAGAGCTTTTTCTACCAGGTGTTCCGGGACGGCTTTTTCCATGCCGACATGCATCCCGGAAACATGTTCATCGGCCATGAAGGTGAATTGATGCCGGTCGATTTCGGCATTATGGGGCGGCTGGACCGCAAGACCCAGAATTACCTGGCCGACATGCTGCTTGGCTTCCTGCAACGCGATTACC
Source organism: Alphaproteobacteria bacterium (assembly GCA_041557215.1). GTDB lineage: Bacteria > Pseudomonadota > Alphaproteobacteria > UBA8366 > JADFVY01 > JADFVY01. The sequence goes on along the minus strand of JBFFGY010000103.1, from coordinate 4,416 downwards.
GCCGCGTCGCAGACGTGCATTTCCAGGCCGGTTACGTACCCGCCGACAAATCGCGCGACGCCTTCACTCAGGCCTGCCGGTCGATCGGGGAGCCGATCCTCGGCCTGCCGCTGGAGAAGATCTCGCTGGCCCGGCTGTTGGCGCAACTGTTCCAGGTCACCGAACAGTTCGCCATGGAAACCCAGCCCCAGCTTCTGCTGCTTCAGAAAACCATGCTGGTCGCCGAGGGCGTCAGCCGCAAGCTGGACCCCGAGGTGAATATGTGGCTGCTTGCCCAGCCACTGATCGAGGACTGGATGCGCGAAAACCGGGGTCCCCAGGCGCGCCTTCGCGATGCCGCAGAAACGGCTCTGACGCAGTTGGAGCGCCTTCCGGTCTTGCTTGACCGGTTCGATGTCGCCAGCAAAATGATCGAGGAAGGTGGCATGAGGTTGCACCCGGAAAGCGAGGCGGCGTTAAGGGGACGAGCGCCCTCTCTTTGGCCGGCAATAGCCGCAGCCGCCGTTACCGCCGCAGTCACCGCAGGCATCGTCTTGATGGCCCTCGCATAGCAAAAAGTGGCCTGAGCGGCGTTCGATTCAGATACGAAACGAATTTAACTCAAATTTTAGTTAAAGGTCGTTGAGATACGCGGGCGAAGGAACCGGTTGCCCGCCAGCGAGTTGCGGGTTATTTAGGTATCACAGCATCGCATTGTATTTTTAACCAGTCCCGGGACGGCGAAAGCTCTTGCTTTCTGAAAAGCGCATATTGCTGATCGTCTGCGGCGGCATCGCCGCATACAAGACGCTGGAGTTGATTCGCCGCCTTCGCGAACAGGGCGCGTCGGTACGTTGCATTCTGACGCGCGCGGGCGCGCAATTCGTAACGCCGCTCAGCCTCGCGGCTTTGAGCGGCGACAAGGTCTATGACGACCTGTTCTCGCTCACCGACGAAGCCGAGATGGGTCATATCGAACTTTCACGGGATGCGGACCTGCTGGTCGTGGCGCCGGCAACCGCGGACATCATGGCTCGCATGGCCACCGGCATGGCGGATGACTTGGCAACCACGGCCCTGCTGGCGACCGACAAGCCCGTTCTTGTGGCGCCCGCCATGAATGTGCGGATGTGGGAACATGCCGCAACCCGAGCCAATGTGGAGACCTTGGCGCGGCGTGGTGTGCTGCGCGTCGGACCCGGCGTCGGCGATATGGCCTGCGGCGAGTTCGGCGAGGGACGCATGGCCGAGCCGGCGGAAATACTTGGCGCCATAGAAGCTTTCTTTCGCGGTGAACCAGCCTCGGTAACGCCTTCAGCCGGATCGCCGGCAAAAGCTCGGCCGCTGGAAGGGCGAAGGGCGCTGGTCACCAGCGGCCCCACCCATGAGGCCATCGACCCGGTGCGTTATATCGCCAACCGTTCCTCCGGCAAGCAGGGCCATGCTATCGCACGGGCGCTTGCCGCGCTGGGAGCCGATACGACCCTTGTCACGGGGCCGACGAGCCAGCCGGATCCGTCGGGCATGTCCGTGGTGCATGTAGAGAGCGCCCGCGAAATGCTGGAGGCCTGCAGCCAGGCCCTGCCGGTCGATGTGGCGGTTTGTGCAGCCGCGGTTTCGGATTGGCGCGTGGCGGAAGAAGCAGGACAGAAGCTCAAAAAGAATGGCGGCGCCCCACCTGCCCTGGCATTGACCGAGAATCCCGATATTCTGAAAACCCTCGGTGAGGCTGGCAATTTGCGTCCGGGACTGCTGATCGGCTTCGCGGCCGAGACCGAGAAAGTCGTCGAACATGCCAGGGAAAAACGCAAGAAGAAGGGCGCGGACTGGATCCTGGCCAACGACGTATCCCCCGAAACAGGCACGTTCGGCGGCGATGCCAACCTGATCCACCTGATAGACCACGAGGGCGTCGAGGACTGGCCGCGCATGTCCAAGGAAGATGTGGCGCGGCGGCTGGCTGAACGAATTTCCGATAACTTGATGGCAAAGAGTTGAGTTTCAAAATGAATGACGTCACCGTCCCGGTAAACAGGCTGCCCCATGGGGCCGATCTGCCGCTTCCCGGATATGCCACGGCGGACAGCGCCGGCCTCGATTTGCTAGCGGCGGTTGACGCCGACATAACGCTGCCTCCTGGCAAACGCGCCTTGATCCCCACCGGCCTCGTCATCGCATTGCCGGCGGGATACGAGGCGCAGGTACGGCCGCGATCCGGCCTGGCGCTGAAGCATGGCGTCACGGTGCTGAACAGCCCGGGTACCGTCGACGCGGATTACCGTGGTGAGGTGAAGGTCATTCTGGCCAATCTGGGGGACGAGGATTTCGTGATCGCGCGCGGTATGCGGATCGCGCAGATGGTGGTGGCGCCGGTAACGCAACTGGCCTGGAGCGAGGTAACGAGCGAAACCGATCTGCCCTCTTCAGAACGTGGTGCCGGCGGGTTCGGCTCCACCGGCACCGATGGGGTGGGACGATAAATGCTACGGCTTACCAGAAAGCTGATGTTCGCGATCGAAGCGGTCGTCGATATCGCCTACAATTCCGGCGAACAGCCCGTTCAAAGCAAGGATATCGCCGAAAGGCAAGGCATTCCCAGGCGTTATCTGGAGCAGGTTCTTCAGCAGCTTGTAAGGGCAGAGGTCCTGCGCGGCGTGCGCGGACCGCGCGGCGGCTACCGGCTGGCGCGCGAACGCAGGCGCATTCCCCTGGGTGAGATCGTGCGCATCGTTGCCGGCATGGATCTGGAAGAAGAGGACGAGGATACCGGTTCCGAGCTGGGCCGCCTCGTGCTGCAACCCTTGTGGCAGGACATCCAGGAAGAGGCCCTGGTCAAACTGGACAAGATCAGTGTCGAGGACCTTTGCCGAACCGCCCGTAGCGCAGGCATCGACAGCACCGCGAAGAAGAGCGCGGATTTCAATATCTAACCCGACAAGTCGACCGAGAGGGAGTTCAGTGCATATGAGCGGCGAAAACCCCGAATTCCGTGGCAAGATATATGAGAACATCATCGACACCATCGGGGCGACGCCGCTGGTGCGGTTTTCGCGGCTTGCTGCCGATGCCGGTATCGAGGTGGAAATTATCGGCAAGCTGGAATTCTTCAATCCCCTGGCGTCGGTCAAGGACCGCATCGGCTTCGCCATGATCGAAGCGATGGAAAATGAAGGAAAGCTGAAAAAGGGAACGGTCATGGTGGAGCCCACCTCGGGCAATACCGGTATCGCGCTGGCCTTCGTGGCCGCGGCCCGTGGGTACCGGCTGATCCTTACCATGCCGGAATCGATGTCGGTGGAACGGCGCAAGATGCTGAAGCTTCTGGGCGCGGAGTTGGAACTGACACCGGCCGACAAGGGCATGAAGGGCGCCATCGCGCGGGCGGAGGAACTTGTCGCCTCGCTGCCAGACGCCGTCATGCCGGGGCAATTCGATAATCCGGCCAATCCGGAAATCCACCGCAAGACGACGGCAGAGGAGATCTGGCGCGACACCGGCGGCAAGGTGGATGTGCTGGTCTGCGGCGTGGGCACGGGCGGTACGCTGACGGGTTGCGCCGAGATATTGAAGGAGCGCAATCCCGATATCCGCATCGTCGCAGTCGAGCCGGAGGACAGCGCGGTACTGTCCGGCGGCGAACCCGGGAAACACATGATCCAGGGCATCGGCGCCGGCTTCATTCCGACGATCCTGAACACCGACCTGATCGACGAGACAATCTCCATCGCCAACGAAACGGCTTTTGCAACGGCGCGCAAGCTGGCGGCCCTCGAGGGTTGCCCGGTAGGCATCTCATCCGGGGCCGCGCTGGCCGCGGCACTGGAAATCGGCGAAAGGCCGGAAATGAAGGGCAAGAGGATCGTCGTCATCATCCCATCCTTCGCCGAACGCTATTTGTCGACGGCAATGTTCGAAGGCATTACGGGCTGAGGGCCAGACCATGGAAATTACCGAGGACCGCCTGCATCGTTACGCCCGTCACATCATCCTCGATGAGGTCGGTGAAGAGGGACAGCTGAAGCTGCTGCAGTCGCGGGTCTTGGTGATCGGCGCGGGCGGACTGGGCTCGCCGGTGCTGATGTATCTGGCCGCAGCGGGCGTAGGCACACTCGGCGTGATCGACGATGACGAGGTGGACATCACCAACCTGCAGCGCCAGATCGCCCATACCACGGCCCGGGTCGGCATGCCGAAGGTTGACAGTGCCGCCGAAACCATCGCTGCCCTGAACCCCGAGATCAAGGTGGAAGGTTACCGCGAGAGGCTGACCCCCGCCAATGCCCGTTCGATCATCGCCAGGTACGACCTCGTGGCCGACGGCAGCGACAATTTCACCACCCGCTACCTGGTGAACGATGCCTGTTATCTGGAGAAGAAACCGCTGGTCACGGCGGCAATGCTGCGCTTCGAGGGGCAGGCCACCACCATCAAGGCCTA
>JBFFGY010000102.1:0-8443 GCA_041557215.1 Alphaproteobacteria bacterium | reverse complement strand
ATCAAGATCGGTTTCCCGGTGCCCCTGACCGGTCCCTACGGGTCGGAGGCCAAAGAGCAGGCCCGCTGCGCCCAGATCGCGGTCGATGAATTCAACGCCGCCGGCGGCCTGGGCGGCCGCATGGCCGAATTGCTGGTCCGCGACGACAAGTTGAAACCCGGCGAGGCGGCGACGCGTACGCAGGAACTGATCGAGAAGGACAAGGTAAACTTCGTCTGCGGATCGCTGTCGGCATCGGTGCAGCTGGCGGTTAACGAGGTGACCAAGGCGCGCGGCGTTCTCTATATGTCGATCAGCCAGTCGGACAAGATCAACGAATCCACCGATTTCTCGAAATACACTTTCCATGAGGCGATGAACCCGCATATGACCGCGGGCGCCGTCGGCCGCTATGTCTTCCCGAAACAGGGCAAGCGCGTGGCCTTCCTGCTGGCTGACTATGCCTTCGGCCACGAGTTGGTGCGCGGCTTCAAGCGTGAGGGCGAAAACCACGGCATCGAGGTCGTCGCCGAGGTCAAGCATCCGATCGCTTCGAAGGACTTCTCGGCCTTCCTGCCGCAGATCATGGCGGCGAAGCCGGACGTGCTGTGCCTCTGCAATTTCGGCTACGACCAGCTGAACTCGATCAAGCAGGCCACCTCTTTCGGCTTCAAGAACAGTATGCAGCTGGTGGCCCCGGTGCTGCTTTACAATCAGCGTATCGCGGGTGGCGCGGCTTATGACGGCGTCATCGGCGGCTCCAACTATTACTGGGAGGTCGAGGGCAATACGCCGTCCGCAAAGGCCTTCAACGACGCCTACCGCAAGGGCAACGAGGGGCGCCCGCCGTCGGATTACGGCGCCTACGGCTATGCCGGCGTTGGCGCACTGCTGGAAGGCGTGAAGAAAGCCGGCGCCACCGATACCGACAAGGTGATCGCGGCGCTGGAAGACCTGAAATACGACAAGTACAAGGGCCAGCAGTATTTCCGCAAATGCGACCATCAGTCGGTCCAGCCGGTATTCATCATCGAGTCGAAGCCCCAGGCCGAGGTCAAGAACCAGTTCGACGTGTTCAACGTGGTTCATGTCGACCAGGCCGACGAGGGCAAATTGCGAACCTGCAGCGAACTGGGTCTGTAAGCCTGTTCGAACTTGCCTGCCTGCCCCGGTCTCTGAAGGCCGGGGCAGGATTTTCCTTTATCACCTGTAAGAACTGGTCAAGAGCTTGAATCCGTTCGATATACCGGCACAGCTATGGGCCTTCCAGATTTTTACCGGCCTTGCCCAGGGCTCGTTACTGGTGCTGCTGGCGGTTGGCTTGTCCCTGATTTTCGGCATGCTGACGGTGGTGAATTTTGCCCATGGCGCCTTCTACATGGTCGGCGCCTATGTCGGCGTGTTCGTCTTCATGCAGACCGGCAGTTTCTGGCTCGGTCTGATGGCGGTACCGGTTCTTGTCGGCACAATCGGCTTGGTCGTCGAACGTTTCCTGATCCGGCCGCTATACGGGCGCGGCATCGATTATCCTCTGCTGCTGACCTTCGGTCTTTCCTTTGTCTTCATCGACCTGGCCAAGATGCTGTTTGGAAAGGTGGGGCTTCCCTTCGACGCGCCGGAGATTTTGCAGGGCGCCGTCGATATAGGAATTGGCTATTTCCCGGCCTATCGGCTGTTCCTGATCGTCGCCATGGTGGTGATGGTGGGCGTGCTGTGGCTGTTCCTGGAAAAGACGTCCTATGGCCTGATCATCCGCGCAGGCGCGCGCGATAACGAGATCGTCCGGGTGCTCGGCATCGATATCTCGAGGGTCTGGCTTGTCGTGTTCGGCCTGGGCACGGCATCCGCCGGCATCGCCGGCTACCTGTCGGCGCCGATGGAAAGCGTGATCCCTGAAATGGGAATCCCGGTCCTGGTGCAGGCCTTCGTCGTTACCGTGGTCGGCGGCATGGGGTCGCTGGTCGGGGCAGTGGTGGCCGGCCTCCTGGTCGGCGTGGTCATGGCGGTGACCTCGCTGATCGCGCCGCAACTGACGGATGCCTCGATGTTTGCCGTGATGGCGCTTGTTTTGCTGGTGCGCCCGCAGGGTTTGTTCGGCCGCAAGGGCCTGATGGAGTAGGGGAAGATGAGCGATACACCTCTCCCTGTTTCTGGCAAGCGTCTGGCGGGACTCGTCCGCAATATCGCGGGCCATCGCGTAGCCGCCGCGGTCGCCGCGCTGGTGATCCTGCCCTGGGTTGCGCCTTACGAGGCGCTGGCCGTCAATATACTGATCTTCGGGCTTTATGCGGTCGGGTTCAACCTGATCTTCGGCTATACGGGCATGCTGTCGTTCGGGCACGCTGCCTTCCTCGGCGTCGGCGCCTATGGCTGCGGCGTCGCCATTTCGGTATTCGGCATCAACTGGCTGCTGGCGATCGCCATCGGCGTGGTGCTGGCGGGGCTGACCGCCATGGCGGTCGGTGCGCTGGCGATCCGCAGCCGCGGCATCTATTTCGCCATGGTTACGCTCGCGCTTGCCCAGTGCGTTTATTACATCCTCTACCAATGGTCGGACCTTACCGGCGGTGAGGACGGGCTGCGCGGGGTCAGCGTGCAGGCCGTCAATCTGGGCGGTATCGAATTGGATATGCTGAACCCGCTGACGAAATATTATGTCATGCTGGCCTTCGTCGGCATCGCCTTGTCGATATTCTCGCGCATCCTGGAATCGCCTTTCGGCGCGGTGCTGAAAGCGGTACGCGAAAACGAGAACAGGGCGCGCGCTTGCGGCTACGACACCATGGTCACGAAGTGGCTCGCATTCGTGCTGTCCGGCATGTTCTGCGGCTTGGCGGGCGCGCTCTATGCGATCCATCTGTCCATCGTGCCGATCGAGACCGCGCATTATCTGACCTCGGGCGAGGCGGTGATGATGGCGCTGCTCGGCGGCATGGGCACCTTCTTCGGGCCATTCGTTGGGGCGGGTATGTTCCTGTTGCTGCAGGATATCCTGTCGGCCGAGGTGGAGTACTGGCAGTTCTTTACCGGCGCAATTTTCGTGTTGTTCGTGCTGTTCTTCCCGCGTGGGATCTGGGGTTCGATCCTGCACTGGCTGGGTAAATGAGGCGATGGCGATGAGCAAGGAAACCATCCTCTCAGCCAGCAATGTGGGCATGAAGTTCGGCGGATTTCAGGCGCTGAAGGATGTATCGGTCGATATTGCGCGCGGCGAGCTGACCGCAATCATCGGCCCCAACGGTGCCGGAAAGAGCACGCTTTTCAATGTCCTGTCGGGGGCCTTCCCGCCGACGGAAGGGCGCATCACCTACGAAGGTCGCGACATTACCGGCCTTCGGCAGCACCGTTTCGCCCGCATGGGTATCGCCAAGTCCTTCCAGATCACCAACGTGTTCCCCTATCTGCCCGCGCTGGAGAATGTGCGCATCGCGGTGCAGGCGATGAAGACACGCTACGATATCTGGACCCCGCGGCAGCGCTTTTCGGAATATACGGAAAAGGCCGCTGAATTGATCGACCTCGTCGGCCTGACCCGGCATCGCGAGCGCCATGCGGAAAATCTGGCCCATGGCGAGCAGCGCGCGCTTGAGATTGCAATGGCGCTGGCCAGCGATCCGCAACTGCTGCTGCTGGACGAACCAACCGCCGGTATGAGCCCGGAGGAAACAGTCACCATGATGGAGCTGATCACCAGGCTGGCGGACGATCGCACGGTGGTCCTTGTGGAGCACAAGATGAAGCTGATCATGGGCATCAGCAATCGCGTCGTGGTGTTGCATCACGGCGAGCTTCTGGCCGACGGAACGCCAGCCGATATTCGCGCCAATGAAGAAGTTCGGCGAGTCTATCTGGGGCAGGAGGGGTGACATGCTGACGATTGCCAGACTGCATACCTGGTACGAGCATAGCCATATCCTTCAGGGCGTGGAGCTTCAGGTGAATGAGGGCGAGATCGTTTCGCTGGTCGGCCGCAATGGTGCCGGCAAGACGACGACCCTGCGGTCGGTCATGGGGCTGGTTTCCAGGCGCCAGGGCAGCGTCACCTTCCGCGGAGAGGAAATCCTCGGCCTGCCCGCACATGTCCGCTTTCACAAGGGGCTTGGCTACGTGCCAGAAGAGCGGCGCATCGTACCCGGTCTCACAGTGCGCGAAAACTTGCGGCTCGGCCTCGTGGCTCATGCGAACCGGTCGCGCGAGACGCAGGTGATCGACCGCATCGCCGAGACCTTCCCCAGACTGAAGGAGCGGCTGGATCAGGTAGGCGAGACCCTTTCTGGCGGTGAGCAGCAGATGTTGGCGATTGCGCGTGCCATGGCCTCTGACCCCGCCCTGATCATGCTGGACGAACCCTCCGAAGGCATCATGCCGGTACTGGTGGACGAAATGTTCGAGCTTTTCGGCCGGCTGCGTGACGAGGGCGTCACCATTCTGCTGGTCGAACAGAATGTGGAACGCGCCCTGAAACTCTCCGACCGCGCCTATATCATGGACCAGGGCAAGGTCGTCCATTCCTCCGACGCGGCCACCCTGCTGGCGGACCAGGAAATCCAGGACCGCTACTGCTCGGTGTAGCGCCTCTCAGGGTAGGAAACCGCCCGACTGGGCGAGCTTGCGCGGCAGATACTCCTCGATAACGTAATTCAAGCCCCATTTGGCGAGCGCCTGCTGTTCCGCGCGCACGCCCATCGACAATAGCTGCTCGATCGCCGCGATCCATTGCTTGTGTCCGCTGAAGAAGGGGTCGTTTTTCAGCGCGTCGCGCGCCCGCTTGATGTCGGTCTTGCTCAAGGGGTGGGTGGCGTCCTCCAGGCCGAAATCGATGATGTCCTGCGGCGTGACCCCCAGATAACGCGCCCGCGGCACACAGAAGAACCGATTGATATGGGCGGCATTGCCTGAGCCCACCTTCAGGGTACGGTATATGTTGGCAAATCCGTAGGGGTCGCAATCGGTGAAACAATATACGGGCAGGTCCGCGGCCTCCGACAGCCGCCGGATGAAGCGGCGCGTCGCACGCGTCGGCACCCCGCCCATTTCCACGAGGATGCAGTTTGCGGTCTCCCAGAAGCGATGGCTGTTCAGCCGCTGGAACATGCCGCCGGTCTCGATGGCGAGGATGAATTCTGCGCCGGTGCGGAATTCCAGATGCTCCACCGAGCGCGGAATGCTGTAGGCGCCGCTGCCAAAGGTGCGGCAGTCGATTTCGATGGTCTCGCCGGTCTGTGGATTGCGGTCCAGGACGGTCAGTTGTCCCGCCACCGAACCGCCATGGGATTCCGGATAGAACCGCAACTGCTCGCGCGACAAGCCCTCTGTGGCGGCCAGCGCCTCGATATCGTCCATCACGGCGTCGGACTCCGCCTGCTCGTCGAAGCGCGCCTCCCCCCAGTTCTTGGAAACGTAATAGGCCTCCCGCTTGGTGGCGAAATCGTCCTGCTCCACCATGCCCCGCGCGGTGGCCATCAGCCGCAGCGTCTGGGCGAAGGTGCGAGCGGTTCCGACGGAGAGCGTACGTGTCTTCTCGGCGCTGCCCAGTTCGAAATAGCCCTTGGCCTTGTCGTATGTCACGTTGCCCAGGCTGCGGACCGGCAGGCGGATCGCGGGGAGTTCGCCGTGCTCGATGCTGTCGCACACCTGGCCGGCTACCCGGTCGATCAGGGCAATGGTCCGGACATCCAGTTCTTCGTGGGACATGACGGTGTTTTCCTCTTTCCCTTTTGCGGCCATCAGTGCCTCCGTTTCCGCTGTAGGACCTCGTCCAGCCTGTCCACCGTCCGGTCGCGGTCCTCGTCGCTGAGCGTGAGGATTTCCTGCAGCGCGATGCCGATATGCGGCAGGTATTTTTCGATATGGCTGCGGCGGTCATATTCCTTCTTCAGCCGCTGGTCCCGGCGCAGATGGCGGGCCAGCCGCCGGCCGCAGGCCTGCAGCCCAAGCCGGATTTCCTTCAGGATTTCCGGATAGGCGGCGATCGCCTCCTTGGACTCGGAAGTGAAGGGCACCCAGACCGAGGCGACATGGACCAGGATCGCTATCGGCGCCACCGGCAGGCCGCCCTTCGGCTGCTGCAGGCCATAGCCGCGCCAGTTGGTCTGGGTCACGGCCCTGGTGATGGCGCAGGCCGGCTGTTGGTAGAGCAGGGGCACGCGATTGGCGTAGCGCAGCAGCCGCGCCGGCTCGTCGGCCCGCGCCATGATAATGTCGGCGTCTTCGGCCGCGGGTCGCTTGACCTTGCGGATATGGCCGGCCTCATCTTCCTCCAGGCCGATCCCGCCCGGCCGTCCGTAGGCAATTCCCACTTCGATCTGGAACGGGTTGCCGCGATAAACGGCCGCAGGCCGCGTGACGACGGTATAGAAATCCGCATCCAGTTCCTTGTGCAGCCCTTCCAGCAGCCATTCCTCGCCAATCGGCACGATGCAGCCGGTCGGCGGCGCGGAAACCTTCGTGCGCTCGATCGCCCGGTGCAGCCGGGCAGCCTGGGCATGGGCGATGCGACGCGGGTAGGACCGCTCGGTCAGCGCAGTCCCCGCCCTGGCGATGATCTCCTTCGCGGTCTTGCGGCCGACGCGGGAGAACTCGTCTTCCAGGAAGCGCAGCAAAGTGCGACTCTTGGTGTCGCTCAGCATCTGGATCAGCCGGCCCAGTTCGATCCCGTCGGGATGAGGCTTGATCTCGGTCGGGCGGCGCGGCAATTCGTCGATGCTTCGCTCGAACCGCAATGCCTCGCCATGTGGCCCGCCGAGGATCAGCGTTACATGCGGATTGGCGATGGCCGTTTGCTTCAGGTAGGTCTCCACCGAATGCGGGCCGGTCTGCCAGCGGCCTTCCACCGCCACCTCCAGCCTGGTTCCGTGGGCGCGGTCCCATTTGACATGTTTCTTGCGGTGGATGTCCGGGCGGTTGCGGCTGGTATCGATCGACACATGCAGTTCCGTCGCCCGGTCGTCGCCGGCCACGCGGCTGAGGATATGCATCGGCTTGCCCGTGGTTAGTTGCGCATACATGCCGGCCGCCGATATGCCCATGCCCTGCTGGCCGCGTGACTGACTGAGCTTGTGGAATTTCGATCCGTAAAGCAGTTTGCCGAAGATGCGGGCGATCTGGCCCTCAATGATGCCGGGCCCGTTATCCTCCACGGCGACGTCGTAATGCTCGCCGTCATAAGAAATTTCCACGTGGATTTCGGGCAGGATGCCTGCCTCCTCGCAGGCGTCGATGGCGTTGTCGACGGCCTCACGGACGGTGGTGACAATCGCTTTCGACGGGGAATCGTATCCCAGCAGGTGCCGGTTTTTCAGGAAGAATTCGGACACCGAAATCTCGCGTTGCCGCGCGGCCATTTCAAAAGCCGTGGGATGTAGGGTGTCCGCGTCCGTCATGGGGCGCCCCGTTCTGTCGCCGTGGTTGATTCATTCCTATGGCGGAAGGGCGCGACCGGCAATGACCCACATCAAGGCGCGCCGGGCGGTGCAGCCTGTCAGCCGGGGCTGTCTATGCTGCAGGCCAGTGTCCGGCTGATATGGGCCAGTGGGCGGCTGCTTTCCGCCGCCCATTCGTTGAAAGCCTCCTGCACCGCGCGTAGCGCCCTCGCCGATGACGGGGTCTTGTCCACGACGCCCTCGGCGACCAGCACCGCCACGACATCGCGCGACAGCACGAAGGAATCCTTGCCCATGAAGCGCAGGAAATACTGCCCGGTCGTGCCGCTCAGCCGGCTGCCGCGCTTTTTCAGGACATCGAGCAACCCCGCGAAATCTTCCACCGGCCAGTCGGCAAAGAAGGCGGCGGCGCTGCCATGTTCGCGCGCCAGATCCGACAGAAAAACCGCGTTCTCGCGCACTGACGCGATCTTGGCGGCGTTGCGCACGATGTCCTTGTTCTTCAGCAGGCGGTCGATGTCGTCGTCCGACATCATGGCGCAGCGGGGGACATCGAAACCCTCGAAGGCCGCCTCGAAACCGGACCATTTTTTCTCGATCACCGACCAGTTGAACCCGGCCTGGAATATCCGCCGCGTCATCTCGGCGAGCCAGCGGTCATCGGGGATGGCGCGCAACTCGTCCGCCGTTCGCACCGCCGGCATCAATGCCTCCAGCGCAGCATCCCCGCCCTTGCGCGCCGCCGCGCGTTCCCAGATTGTCTGAAAGGGGCTCATTTACAATGTCCCTCTGTCGGGTATCACGGCTTTAGATTATAGAAAGGCGTTGGCTGAACCGCATTCAAAAGGGCGTGATCTTACAGCCCCCTGATCCACCTTGGCCTTAGCGGCTGAATGCCGGCGCGGGCGGCGACGACGATGGCGACCAGGGCGTCGCGGTCCTTCGGCAGGTTGCCGGCCAGCGGCAGGCAGTTGCTGGCATGGTTGGAGCGGAAGATCACCGGGCGGGGTGGGTCCATCAGGCTCAAAAGCCGTTCCTGCTCCGCCAGGATGCCTTCGTCGTCCTGGAATTCGAAGCCCGGT
>JBFFGY010000101.1:0-8458 GCA_041557215.1 Alphaproteobacteria bacterium | reverse complement strand
GCTTGTGCCCGAATCAACGACAGCACGCAACATGACAATGGCAAACCATGATTATGATCTCTTCGTCATCGGCGCCGGATCGGGCGGCGTCCGCGCCTCGCGCATCGCGGCCCAGCTTAGCGCGCGCGTGGCGGTGGCCGAGGACCGCTTCTATGGCGGCACCTGCGTCAATGTCGGCTGCGTGCCCAAGAAGCTGTTCGTCTATGCCTCCCACTTCGCCGAGGAGTTCGAGGAGGCCGCCGGCTTCGGCTGGACGGTGGGCGAGCGCAAGTTCGACTGGCCGACCCTGGTCGCCAACAAGAATGCCGAGATCGAGCGGCTGAACGGCGTCTATCAGCGCATTTTGAAGAATGCCGGAGTGGAGATCATCGACGGCCGCGCCACGATCGTCGACGCCCATAGGGTGGAGGTCGCCGGGCGGCAGGTCACGGCGGCGCATATCCTGGTCGCCACCGGCGGCAAGCCCTTCGTGCCCGAGATCAGGGGCCGCGAACATGCATCGATTTCCGACGACATGTTCTATCTGGAGAAATTTCCGGAGCGCGTCATCGTCGTGGGCGGCGGCTATATAGCGGTGGAATTCGCCGGAATTTTCAACGGGCTGGGCAGCCATGTGACGCAGCTATACCGGGGGCCGCATTTCCTGCACGGCTTCGACGACGATCTGCGACATTTCCTGTGCGACGAGATGCGCAAGAAGAGCATCGATGTGCGGTTCAACACGACGGTGGACTGCATCGAAAAGCACGGCGATGAATGTTGCGCCGAGCTGGAAAACGGCCGGGAACTGACCGCCGATCTGATCCTCTATGCGACGGGGCGCGTGCCCAACACGGAAAATCTGGGGCTGGAGGCCGCCGGCGTGGAACTGGCCGAGAACGGCGCGATCAAGGTGGATGGCGAGTTCCGCACCAGCGTGCCGTCGATCCACGCCATCGGCGACGTGATAGACCGGGTGCAGTTGACCCCCGTGGCGCTGGGCGAGGGGATGTGGCTGGCCCGGCATCTGTTCGGCGAGACGCCGCCGCCCTTCGACTATGCCGACATCCCCAGCGCGGTGTTCAGCCAGCCGGCGCTGGCCACGGTCGGTCTGACCGAGGCCCAGGCGCATGAACGGTATGGCGAACTGGATGTCTATATCTCCGAGTTCCGGCCGATGAAACATACGCTGTCGGGCAGCGAGGAGCGCAGCTTCATGAAGCTGATCGTCGACAAGGCCAGCGACCGCGTGGTCGGCGCGCACATGGCCGGCGGGGAAGCCGGGGAAATCGTCCAAGGCCTGACCATCGCCATCAAGATGGGCGCCACCAAGGCCCAGTTCGACGCCACCATCGGCATCCACCCGACAGCCGCCGAAGAGTTCGTGACCATGCGCGAACCGGTGGTAAGGGCGAAGGACGAGGCGGCGGAGTAGGAGGCGGGGCGTTAAGGTGCCCCGTTCCTGAGCGCCACCAGGGCGGTTTCGGCGGCCTTTATGTCCTGGATGCCGAAGAAGCCGGGTTGGTGGGCGAGGTTGTGTTCGTATTCGCTGGTGAAGGGGCCGCGTGGTTGGGTTTCGGCGGCATCCGGGCCGAAGGTCAGGTCGGACAGCCCGTGCGCCCTGTCGCGGCGCAGGATTGCCTGCAAGGCGTCGGGGCGGAACGAGCGGGTCCGGCTGCCCTCGGCAATCAGGATACGCCGGTCGGTAATGGCATAGGCGATGCGGGACGCCCGCAGCCCCTTCCAGCGGGGCCACAGCATCGCCAGGACGCCCAGGGCCGAAATGACGAGATATTGCGGCGGCATCCGCATGATCGCCGCGGGCCCTTCGTCGATGTCGTGCAGCATCAGGAATATGAAGGCCGGGACCAGGAAGATATTGAACCCGATCCAGCCATAGCGCCGGTAGGACCGGGCCAGCGGCACCGGCGAGGGCCGGCCGCTCCACAATATGCGTTCCCCCGGCTTCAGATGCGGTTCGAGACTGCGCGACGGGTCGGTCATGGCCGCTACTCCGCCCGCCCGATGAGCAGCAGGCCGTTGCCGTAGTCGATCTCGTTGCCGCCGAAGCCGTTGCGGCGGCCGTTCATATATTCGATGTAAAGGCGGGCGCGCAGGTTGTTGTTGGCGGCGTCCAGTGTCATGGCTTTGGTCGAGGCCGGGTCGTTGTAGTTCAGATCGAGCGGCCGCAGGGTTTCCGCCAGGGCGGGAAGATCGAAGATGACGCCGCTTTCCGGGCGACCGACCTCGGTGACCGTGATCCGCCCGCCTTCCTCGACGATGCTGTAGCGCGGGCCGCCCTCAAGGCCCACCTGTTCCGTCTCGTCGCCGCCGAAATCTATGTTATGGGCGATGTCGAAGCCTGAAACCTCTATGGTGTCCGGCTCGCCGACGGAATAGGAGAAATAGCCCTCTTCCCGCCACTCCTCGACATAATCCAGGCCCATCAGGGCGAGCAGGGCCTCGTTGTCGGTATCGACGCCCGGTTTGGCGCCGGCCTGTTCCATCCAGGCGAAGAGGTCCTCCTTCCGGTCGCCGCGGCGCAGATAGCGCACGATGCTGCTGATCCGCTTTACCTCCTTGGGGCCGGCCAGGCCTTCATCGGGTTTGATCCTGCCGTCGACCAGGATACCGGCCTTTTCCAGCAATGTTTCCAACTGGCCGATCTGGCTGCGGATGGATACGGCGGCGGCGCCCCATGGGCCGGCCGCACCGGCGACCAGCATGAAGGCGAAGGCGGCGGGGGCAACGGCAAGACGCGCTGGACGGGCCAGGATGCCGTAAAGCGCGATGCCGCCCAGCCACAGGGTCAGCAGGATCAGCGCATAGCGTTTCTCGGTGATGCCGTATTCGGCCACGCGCACGCCGACGCCCACCGCCAGCAGGCCCACCGGCACGATCAGCGCATAGTGGAACCAGCGGGTATAGGCGCGCGCCAGCCAGTTGCCGGTCTCGCGGAAGGGATGCGACGCGCTCCACACCGCAAGGCCGAAGGCGGCAAACCCGCCGACCAGCCAGCCCACGGTGCCGCGCGGCAGGTCCCAGGCCACCAGCGACTTGGCGGCGAAGGCATAGAGCAGCGCCAGATAGACCAGGGCCAGCGGGATCAGCAGCCAGGAGGCGACATATTCGGTCCAGCGCGGCGGCGCCTTGGGAACATGCGGCGCGTCGCATTCGCCGGGAATGCCGGCCAGGGTCTGCCAGGGCCAGATGAAGCTCATGCAGAGGATCCAGGCGTCCTGGTAGATCTTGCTTGGCAGATCGATGTCGAACAGGGTTTCCAGGCCGCCGAACACCGCCGTGATGCCGAGCCCCAGCCCGACCGCGACGATCAGGCCGAACAGCACGCTCAGCCAGCTCGCCAGGTTGAAGTCCCACAGGGCGCGGTCGTCGGCGCCGCGATGCAGGAAGGGGGCGACGATCATCAGCAGGACGCCGCCCGGCACCAGCAGATAGAAGGCCGGGCTTTCCCAGGCGTCGGAGCCGCCCTGCAACCAGGAGACCAGGCCGGCGAAGGCCAGCGCGGCGATGGAAAGGCCCAGCGCGGGCAGCCGGCCCCAGCCGCGCCCCTCGGCGAACAGGCATGCCGAAAGCGACAGGAACAGCCCGCCGATCAGAAAGACCTGCCAGGCCTCGATATCGTCCCAGGTCAGGCCGCCGACGCCATGTTCGCGGGCGATCGTCAGTCCCGCCCAGGCGGCGGCGCAGCCCAGCGTCACCGGAAAGCGCAGCGGCGCGCGCAGCAGGCCGGACAAGAGATTCCGCAAGGGCGAAAGCCCCTTTGCGTCGGTCATGGCAACCCCCATTTATCATTCAGATCGGCAGTTTCGCCGATGGCGGGTGGATATTCCGTTAAGATTGTGGCGGGAGGCCGGCAGGGCGGTGCAGAGTCTGTGCATTGCCGTATTTCCTGTGGAAAACTATTTCCTAAGGGCGTATACCGGGCGTCCGCAACGCTACAGACAGAGATTTACAGGACCAAGAGGGTAAGAATATGGCCGCGAACTGGACACCGCAGAGCTGGCAGAACAAGCCGATCAAGCAGGTGCCCACCTATCCGGACGCCAAGCGTCTGTCGGAGGTGGAGGAAACCCTCGCAAATCAGCCGCCGCTGGTTTTTGCAGGCGAGGCCCGGCGCCTCCGGGAGGAACTGGCCGAGGTCGTGCAGGGCAACGCCTTCCTGCTGCAGGGCGGCGATTGCGCCGAATCCTTCGCCGAATTCGGGGCCAATGTCATTCGCGACACCTTCAAGGTACTGCTGCAGATGGCGGTGGTGCTGACCTATGCGGGCGGCAGCCCGGTGGTCAAGGTCGGCCGTATGGCCGGCCAGTTCGCCAAGCCGCGTTCGTCCGACGTCGAGAAGCAGGGCGATGTGGAATTGCCCAGCTATCGCGGCGATATCATCAACGGCATCGAGTTCAACGAGGACTCCCGCATCCCCGACCCGGAGCGCATGCTGCGCGCCTACAACCAGGCCGCCTCGACCCTGAACCTGCTGCGCGCCTTCGCACAGGGCGGTTTCGCCGATTTGCACAAGGTGCATCAGTGGAACCTGGATTTCGTCGATGGCAGCCCGCAGGGCGACCGTTACGAGGAACTGGCCGCGCGCATCGCGGAATCGCTGGAATTCATGGAAGCCTGCGGCGTTACCGCCGAGAGCGTGCCGCAGATTCGCGAGACCAGCTTCTACACCAGCCACGAGGCGCTGTTGCTGAATTACGAGCAGCCGCTGACCCGCCAGGACAGCCTGACCGGCGATTGGTACGATTGTTCGGCGCATATGCTGTGGATCGGCGAGCGTACCCGCGAGCCGGACGGCGCCCATGTGGAGTTCCTGCGCGGCGTCGGCAACCCAATCGGCTGCAAGGTGGGCCCGACCGCCGACCCGGACGATCTGATCTGCCTGATCGACATATTGAACCCGTCCAACGATCCGGGCCGCCTGACCCTGATCAGCCGCATGGGCCACGACAAGGTCCGCGATGCGCTGCCGGCGCTGGTGCGCAAGGTGGAGAGGGAAGGCCGCCATGTGGTGTGGTCCTGCGACCCGATGCATGGCAACACGATTACTTCCGCTAGCGGTTACAAGACCAGGCCGTTCGACCGGGTGCTGAACGAGGTGCGCGGATTCTTCGAGGTGCATCGCGACGAGGGCTCCTATGCCGGCGGCGTGCATTTCGAGATGACCGGCAAGGAAGTCACGGAATGCATGGGCGGCGCCCAGGAGATCACCTCCGAGGATCTGTCGGCGCGCTACCATACCCATTGCGACCCGCGCCTGAATGCCAGCCAGTCGCTGGAACTGGCCTTCCTGATCGCGGATTCGCTGAAAGAACAGCGGAAGGGCCGGCGCTCTCGACTGGCGGCGGCTTCCTGACGGGTAACAAACCCCGGTAAGGGGGAGGGATAGAATGACGCCGAAGCCGGACGCGATCAGCCGCTGGACGGACGCCTATTTCAACCGCACCCGAGGCATTGTCGAGAAGTTCGGCGATTGCCGCGTGACCTATGCCATCTTCATGCGCCGCCCCGTGGTCTCCGCCCCGCGGCTGGCCGTCGACTGGCTCACGGGGGTGGCGCGGGAGCGTGGGGCGACGGTGGAGATCGACCTGCGCTACGACGAGGGCCGCTGGGTCGGCGCCGGCGAGGCGCTGATGTATATCACCGGCCCCTTTGCGCTACTGGTCGACCTGGAAACCCTGTTGCTGCAGAAGATCGGCCCGGCCTGCGTCGCGGCCTACAACGCCGCGGCCATGTGCATGGATCTGCCGAAGGTATCATTCCTGGCCATGGATGCGCGCCATTGCGCCGGCACGGAGATGGCGGAACTGATGGCCTATGCGGCCTCGGTCGGGTCGAAGCGGGCGAAGGAAAAGGAAAATGCGGTCGGCTTCATCGGCAACGCCACCGATGCCACGGCCCATTATTTCGGACTCGATCGCGGGTTGGGCACCATGCCGCACGCGCTGATCGGCTATGCTGGTTCCACCCTGCGCGCGGCGGAAATGTTTCACGAAACCTATCCGGACGACAATCTGACGGTCCTGGTCGATTATTTCGGCAAGGAGGTTTCGGATTCGCTGGCGGTCTGCGCGCGTTTCCCGGAACTGGTGGCCGAGGGGCGGATTGCGGTGCGGCTGGACACGCCGGGCTCGCGCTTCTGCGAGGGGCTGGACCCCACCGCATCCTATGCCGCCCTGGACCGGCATGTGCCTCGGGCCATTCGCGGCTACCGCACGGAGGAAGAGCTGCGCGACCTGGTCGGCCCCGGGGTTTCCGCCGCGGCCATCTGGCATATGCGCGACCGGCTGGACGAAGCCGGTTTCACGAAGGTGCGGATCGTCGCGTCCAGCGGTTTCGGACCGCATAAATGCAAGACCATGGCGATCGCCCAGGCGCCGGTGGATGTGGTCGGCACCGGCTCGTACCTGCCGGACCGCTGGTCGGAAACCTACGCCACCGCCGATATCGTCGAATATGACGGCAAGTCGCGCGTCAAGGTCGGACGTGAGTTCCTGATACGCCGGCGCGAAGAGGCGGCGGCCGAATAGGTCAGGGTGCGATACGTTTGAAGGGTGTCACGTTGTGGGGCCGGTCCAGCGCATCGAACAGGTCGTGCAGCATTTCGCAAGCGATGGCGCCGTAACGGTCCTTGATGCGCTGCTGGCCGTCCCTGGACGCCATCTGCTTGCGCAGCGGCTTGAACAGGGCCTGGATCAGCATATGGAATTCGTCATCGCCAAAGCTCCAGTCCCGTTCAACCGCGTCCTCGCCCAGCGACATTTCATCGACGATGACCCCGACCATCCACTTCTTCCGGCGCTCGAAGTCGCTGAAATGCTTGCTGATATGGACGAGCACGTCGTTGACGATGACCTGGCTGGTGGGATCGCCGTAAACGTCCTCCCACTCGAAATCGTTGCCGCGCGCGGTCTGGATAATCCGGACCAGTTCACGGCAGCGGTTCTGATACTGTTCCAGCAGGACGGGCCCCAGCATCTGCTGCAGGGAAGACAGAAATCCCGGGACGACGCGCCGCGACAGGCCCTTGCCGCGGACGACCGGCTGATGCGCGGCAGGCAGAAGATGCGCGAAGGAATGGACCATCAGCCGCTCGAAAGGCATGCGGCGGCTGCTTTCGCGGCGCACCTCTTCAATGACGGCCAGGCATTCGTTCCAGCCGGTGCGATAGAAATCGACGATGTCGGGATCCTGGCGCCGTTTGAATTCCTCCAAGGTGGCCCTGATTTCCGCTGAATCCAGCGCGCCGCCAGCCTTCGATGCGGCGGAGCAAAGATGCTCGGTCACACGCTCCAGAAGGATCTGGGTCAGACTTTTCAGTCTGGTCGGCCCGGCGCCGAGATCCGATCCCTCATAGTCCATTATTCCCATTTGTCCCTATCCCCTTTGTCGTTCGACCCGGGCCCTGCGAAACGCTGCGTCGAACTTGCAATGGGTTATGCCTTTTAAACCAAAGAGGAAGGGTAAAACGAAAATGTAAAGAAAACCGTAACGTCGGGCGTATCGGCCGTTATTGTCCGGGCCGGTATCGGGTCATTCCTCGTCCAGGTCCAGCAGGAACGCTTCGACGCGGGCCACCATGGCCCGATCGTACCTGGCTATCACCAAGGTCCGCTCTTCGTCATTCTCCAGCCGGTCGGCCAGATCCTGGAAAAGGGCCCGCATGATGGCGGCGAAACTTTCGTCTTCAAGAGCGGTCGGGTGGCCCGACCCGTTGGTCGGCATCGGCATGGCATCATTCACCAGCCCGATAAACCAGTCGCGCTGCTCCTCGAATTCCTGGAATTCCATGGCCAGCGCCACAAGAACGTCATCAACGATCGCACGCGCCATCGGGTCGGCATAGACATCGTCCCAGCTGAAAGCGCCACCACGCCTGTTGCGGATACCTTGCACGAGTTCGCGGCAGCGTTCCTGGTTGCGGCCGAAGGCGACGGGCCCGATGATATCCTCGATCGCCGCCATATAGCCCGGGATGATCCGGCGCGATATCGCCTCGCCTGCGCCGTCGCGATTGCCGCCGGCCGGCAGCAGATGGGAGAAGGGCCATACCATCAGCCGCTCGAAAGGCGCCTTGCGGTCTTCCTTTCGGGATTCGGATTCGAACAGCGTTTCGCATTCCTGCCAGGCGGCGCGGCAGATGGCGCTCATGACCGGCGATTTGGGATTCTTCATCGCCGCCAGCGAGGCTGTGACGGCGTCTCCATCCAGTTTGCCATCGCCTTCGGCCGCACGTTCCTGCAGGTCGCGAGCCATGATCTCGAGGGCCCTGTACAGGAAGCCGCGCACGATAGCCGCGCCCGGATCCAGTTCCTTTTCGTGCTTGTGGTCGCTCATGATGTCGTTTTCCCCGGAAGACAGCAGCCGAAAACCGAAATCTTTGTCGTCTCGGGCCACCGTTTGATTTAGATATGCCGGGATAGGGCAGACAGGCCCGTTAGACAATAGGGGATCAGGG
>JBFFGY010000100.1:0-8463 GCA_041557215.1 Alphaproteobacteria bacterium | reverse complement strand
TTCGACATCGCGTCGAGGAAGTCTTTGTTGCTCTCCGTCTTCTTCAGCTTGTCGAGGAGCAGCTCCATGGATTCAACGGTCGACAACGGATTGAGCACTTTGCGAAGGACCCAGACCCGGCGCAGCTCGTCGGCCGGCATCAGGATGCGCCGCAGCACCCACATCTTGCTGAGCGTACCCTTGTCGACCAGAAGCTCCTCCTTGCGGGTGCCCGACTTGGTGATGTCGATCGCCGGGAAGGTGCGCTTGTCGGAAAGCTTGCGGTCCAGGATGATTTCCGAGTTACCCGTGCCCTTGAACTCTTCGAAGATGACCTCGTCCATGCGGCTGCCGGTATCGATCAGCGCCGTCGCGATGATGGTCAGCGACCCGCCTTCCTCGATATTGCGGGCGGCACCAAAGAAACGCTTCGGACGCTGCAGGGCATTCGCGTCCACACCACCGGTCAGCACCTTGCCCGAGCTCGGCACCACGGTGTTGTAGGCGCGGGCCAAACGGGTGATCGAATCAAGCAGAATCACAACATCTCGCTTGTGCTCGACCAGCCGTTTTGCCTTTTCGATCACCATTTCCGCGACCTGGACATGGCGCGATGCCGGCTCGTCGAAGGTCGAACTGACCACCTCGCCCTTGACCGAGCGGTCCATGTCGGTCACTTCCTCAGGCCGTTCGTCGATCAGCAGAACAATCAGATAGACCTCTGGATTCATGGCCGTAATCGAATGGGCGATCGACTGCATCATCATGGTCTTGCCGGTGCGCGGCGGTGCCACGATCAAACCGCGCTGCCCTTTGCCCAGCGGCGCCACCAGATCGATAATCCGGGCAGAAAAGTCCTTCGTTTTCGGCTCTTCCAGCTCCAGGTTCAGCTTCTCGTCAGGATAAAGCGGCGTCAAATTATCGAAATTGATGCGATGCCGAACCGCATCCGGCTCATCGAAATTGATCTTGTTGATCTTCAACAGGGCAAAATAACGTTCGCCATCCTTTGGCGCGCGGATCTGTCCCTCGACCGTATCCCCCGTGCGCAGGCCGAACCGCCGCACCTGGCTGGGGCTGACATAGATATCGTCCGGACCCGGCAGGTAATTGGCTTCGGGCGAACGCAGGAAACCGAACCCGTCCGGCAGCACCTCCAGTACACCATCGCCATAAATGGCGACCTCGTTGCTGGCCAATTGCTTCAGGATCGCAAACATCATGTCCTGCTTGCGCAGGGTGCTCGCGTTTTCTATTTCCAGTTCCTCGGCATAGGCCAAAAGTTCTGCGGGTGTCTTCTTTTTCAGTTCCTGGAGATGCATGTCTTGCTCTGTCTGGGGATCGTTGGGGCATATACCGAGGGCGACGGCCTGTACCGGCCTTTCTCGCTCTGTTTTCGGCGTGTATGGAATACCGGGAGGTAAGGAAGGTACCGGTCGAGCCCCTGCTCGGTCCCGGTTAGTTCTATGCCCTACACAATGAACTGTTTTCTGTCAATAACCAAGCGCCGATATGCGATTTGGTCGCCTATCGCCGATTCATCAAAATATATGGGATAGCCTGTAGCCCGATACAAGCGTGAACGCGGTGCCGGTCAGGCCATAGATGACGATCAAGTGTTTCTGCAGCGGCAACGTGAACGATCCTCGGGGCAAATTCTAACCGAATATCCGCAACTGATATCATTCCTCGCGGTCAGAATTGCCCTTACCATTCCCGCAAGGCCATCGATAAACAGCTTGTCATCACCCACCGTGGCAACACGTTCGTAGGCCGGGACCCCGTTTTCTTTGGCCAGATCACCATACTCCACGTCGAGTTCCACCAGCGTTTCGACATGTTCCGAGACAAAGGCAAGCGGCACCACCACAAGTGGCCGGTTTTCCTGTCCGGCCCGTTCGATTTCCGCGTCCGTATAGGGTCCGATCCATTCCAGCGGCCCAACCCTGCTCTGATAACTGATCTTCCAGTCCGGTTCTCTACCCAGTTGCTGCGAAACCGCCGCGGCGATCGCTCCGGCAGTGCGCTCTACCTGCCACTGATAGGGATCCCCCCGCTCAATCTCTCGTTTTGGCAGTCCGTGGGCCGAAAACAGGATACGCGGTTCTCCTGCCTTGGCGGCCTTTTGCCAGGCTTCCGACGTCTGGGCCCCCATACTGCGAATAAAACCCTCTTCTTCGGGATAGCAGCAGACTGTAGATGTCGGAACATCGAGCCCGGCCTTGGCCGCGGCCCGATTCCAGTCGTCCAATGACGATCCCGTCGTCGCCGCGGCATATTGCGGGTAAAGCGGTAACAGAACCACCTGGTCCGGATTGAATTTCTTTACGTCGCGCGCTGCCTCGCCGGCAAAAGGATGCCAGTAACGCATGGCGATGAAACAACGGACATCGCCGCTGTCGGCAAGCGCTCTTTCCAATGCCCTGGCCTGCTTCTCCGTATTTGGAAGCAAGGGCGAACCGCCGCCCATAATCGCATAGTTTTCCTGGGCCAGCGGAGCGCGCCGGCGCGATATCACTTGCGCCAGAAACCACCTGACCGGGCCCGGCGCACTGATGATTGCAGGATCGTTGAACAGGTTGAACAGGAATGGACGCACCGCGTGTGGCCCATCCGGGCCGCCCAGATTGAACAGGACGACCGCTATGCGCTGTCCGGCATCAGCCATCTAACCGCCTCTCACGATTTCCACCAAACGGGTAACGTTTTCCGGCGGCGTTTCCTTGATTATACCATGTCCCAGGTTGAAAACAAACGGGCCCTTGCCAAGAATATCGAGAATTCGCCTGACCTCCGCCTCCATCGCTTCTCCACCCGCGAGCAGTAACAGCGGATCCAGATTGCCCTGAACCGTTACTTTATCCTGCAAGTTGTCGGCGGCCCATTTCAAGGGAATCGTACTGTCCAGACTGACCGCGTCGTCTCCTGTTTCGGCGACGTAGCTCTCATACTGTACCCCGGCGCCGCGCGGAAATCCGATAAAGGGCACTTCCGGATGCCGTTCCTTGACATAGGCCCTGATCCTGGCGGTCGGAGCAATCACCCAATCGGCAAATTCACCTTCCGAAAGCACCCCTGCCCAGCTGTCGAAAATCTGCAGAACCTCTGCACCGGCCTCGACCTGCCGGCACAGATATTCGGCGGTCGCATCGGCCACTAGGTTCACCAGCTGGGAAAATCCCGCGCGATCGTTGAAACCCCAGTGCCGCGCCCGTGCAAAATCCCGGCTACTTCCACCCTCGACCATGTAGGTCGCGACAGTCCAGGGCGCGCCGGCAAAACCTATCAGCGCCGTCTCGGACGGCAAATCCCTCGCCAGACCCCTTACCGTTTCATATACCGGCGCCAGATGGTCGTGAAATTTTCCCATGCCCAGCTTGTCGATATCACTGCTGTCCTGAAGGCGGTCGAGCTTCGGCCCTTCCCCCTCCTCGAACCTGACAGGCTGGCCCAACGCATCCGGTACTACCAGGATGTCGGAAAACAGGATCGCCGCGTCGAAACCGTATCGGCGGATCGGCTGCAAGGTTACCTCGACAGCCATCTCCGGCGTGTAACAAAGATCAAGAAAGCCACCGACCTTGCTGCGTACCTCACGATATTCCGCCAGATACCGGCCCGCTTGCCGCATCAGCCACATCGGCGGGGGCATAACTGTTTCGCCCTTGAGTGCGCGTACGATCTTCTTCTGGCTGGCTGGCTGGGTCATTGCTTGTTCGATCCTGGAAGGGGAAAACTTGTGGGCTGGGTGCTCTTCAATACTATTATTTTTTATAAAAAGAAAAGGTAGTGGTTGTTGTGGTACGCGGAGAATTGGGGATTAAAGCCTATCCCGATTCTGTCCCGACCATGCCGTGGATAAATACACCCATGTGCATAACCATGTGAGTAAACCAACGCAATCGCGGATCACAAAGAAAATACATAGATTATTGAAAAGGTGAATAAAGCCGCCCTTTGTTGTTTATCCCCGATACCGGGCACCATCCGGACATAATCGCCAACAGGCGGAAAATTCCTGTATCGGAAATGGCACTGGGTGCATTAGAATCGCGATACCGGCCATTCCAAGAGTTATTCACATATTGTCCCTGCGTTCCAGACAGGCAGGGGCGGGACATTACAGGAAGACATGAAGTTCCATCTCCATCTGGTATCGGATGCCACCGGTGAGACCATTCACAGCGTTGCCCGCGCTTGCCTCTCGCAGTTCGAGGGTGTCGAGCCTGTTGAACATAACTGGGCCCTGGTGCGAACGCATGGCCAGATCGCCAAGATCATCGCGGCGGCCGAGGATAATCCCGGCGTGGTCATGTTCACCCTGGTCAATGAGGAACTGCGCGAAGCCTTGATCGAAGGCTGCCGCAAGCTGCAGATTCCGTGCATTGCCGTTCTCGATCCCGTTATCGCCTCGCTGGGAAATTTTCTCGGCGTGAAGGCAAAGGGCACGCCCGGCCGGCAGCATATCATGGACGCGGAATATTTCGGCCGTATCGACGCCATGACCTTTGCCCTTCATCACGACGATGGGCAGGCCGTGCAGGGCTTGCAGGATGCGGACATCGTTCTGGTCGGGGTATCGCGGACTTCCAAGACCCCGACCTGCATCTATCTCGCCAACCGCGGCATCAAGGCGGCCAATATTCCAATGGTCCCCGGCGTTCCCCTGCCGGAAGAACTGACCAGGCTCCGTAACAAACCGGGTGAGCCGCTGGTGGTCGGCCTCACCAAGGATCCGGCCCGCCTCGTCCAGGTCAGGCGCAATCGTCTGCAAATGCTGTCCCAGGACGCAAACACGGATTATGTAGATCTCGAAAGCGTGCGCGCCGAAGTGATGAATGCCCGGCGCCAATGTGCGAAGTACAATTGGCATGTAATCGACGTAACCCGCCGTTCTATCGAGGAATCGGCAGCGGCGATCCTGCAGCTATATGAACGCCGGGGTGCGGTATCCAATGCCTGACGGTGTCGCGCAAAAGGTCGTGCTGGCTTCCGGCAGCCGGCCGCGCGCGGAGATGCTCGCCAATGTCGGCGTCCCCTTTTCGGTGGATGCCGCGGTGGTGGATGAATCGGCGGTGAAGAACGCGATGCGGGCCGGCGGCGCCGATGCGGCCGCTACCGCCGAGGCCCTCGCCGCAACCAAGGCCCAGCAGGTAAGCCGCCGCCACCCGGACAGCCTTGTCATCGGCGCCGATCAGATGCTGGTCTGCGACGAAGAATGGTTCGACAAGCCGGAAGACGCCGCCGCGGCCAGGCGCCATCTCGAGCGGCTTCGCGGCCGCAGCCACGAACTGGTTTCCGCCGTCTGCGTGGTTCAGGCCGGCACTGTGATCTGGCACCATGTCGACGGGGCGACAATGACCATGCGCCCCTTCAGCGACGATTTCATCGGCGAATATCTTGAGAAAATGGGTGAAACAATTACCGCAACTGTCGGTGCATACGAACTGGAAGGATTTGGTGCGCAGCTGTTCAGCCGCATCGCCGGCGATTGTTTCACGATCCTGGGGATGCCGTTGCTGCCGTTGCTGGACTTCCTGCGCAGCCATGGGGTGCTGAGCGAATGATTCTGACCGGAAAGGCACGGGTCGCCGGTGTTATCGGCTGGCCGATCTCCCATTCCCGCTCGCCGCGTCTGCACGGCTACTGGCTGGAAAAGCACGCTATCGACGGCGCCTACATACCGATGGCGGTGCCGCCCGCCCGGATCGAGCAGGCATTGCGCGCCCTGCCGGCCCTGGGCCTGCGCGGGACCAACGTCACCCTGCCCCACAAGGAAGCCGCCTTGCGGATCTGCGACGAGGTCGATCCCGTCGCCCACCGCATTGGCGCGGTAAACACCATTGTGGTTGGCGAGGATGGCCGGCTAACCGGCAGCAATACGGACGCTTACGGCCTGATCGAAAATCTGCGCCAGCGCAGCTGTTGGCAGGCCGGCGATGGGCCGGTGGTCATCCTGGGCGCCGGCGGTGCCGCGCGAGGCGCCTGTTTCGCGCTTGCAGACGCAGGCGCGCCCAAGATCCGCATCGTCAACCGCACAATCGAACGCGCCGCCGAACTCGCCAGGGCTGTTTCGCCGATTTGCGAAGCGGTGGCCTGGGAAAATCGGCAAGACGCGCTGGCGGATGCCGCGCTTTTGATCAACACCACGGCGCTGGGCATGGAGGGCCAGCCACCGCTGGAAATCGCCCTCGACCGCCTTCCGCCCTCCGCCGTCGTATATGATATCGTGTATGTCCCGCTCGAAACGCCGCTTCTCGCCGCTGCCTGGGCCCGGGGAAACCCTGTGGTTGACGGTCTGGGGATGCTGCTGCACCAGGCGCGGCCGGGCTTTGAGGCATGGTTCGGCGTCCCGGTCGAGGTCGACGACGCCTTGCGCGATTTCCTGTTGCAGGACCTGTCGGAGTCATAGGGCGCCGTGATGATCGTTATCGGCCTTACCGGATCGATTGGAATGGGAAAAACCACCGCCGCCCGGGCCCTGGCCCGCATGGGGCTGCCCGTGCATGATTCCGACGCCGTGGTACACCGGCTGTTCGCCAGGGGCGGCGCCGCGGTCGGCCCGGTGGGGGCTGCTTTCCCGAAGGCCATTAAGGAAGGCGCCGTGGACCGCAAGCTCCTCGGCAGCCAGGTTTTCCGCGATCCCGCGGCATTGGCCCGGCTAGAGGCGATCGTCCATCCGCTGGTCCGGGGCGAATCCCGGCGCTTCCTGAAACGCTGCGCGCTGCGCCGGCAGCCGCTGGCGGTCCTCGACGTCCCCCTGCTGTTCGAGGTCGGCCGCGAGGGCGACTGCGACTTCACCATCCTGGTCACAGCGCCCGCCTTCGTCCAGGCGCAGAGGGTGCTGAACCGGCCGGGCATGACACGGGAGCGTCTGGCCGATATCCGTGCCCGCCAGATGCCCGACGCGGAAAAACGCCGCCGCGCCGACTTCATCGTTCATACCGGCCTGGGCAAGCGGGAATCCTTGCGTCATCTGGCCCGGATCGTCAAACTGCTGCGCAGCGGCTACCGGCACGGCGTAAGACAGGCTTATCATGCGTGAAATCGTACTCGACACCGAAACCACCGGGCTGAGCCCCGATAATGGCGACCGGATCGTGGAGATCGGCTGCGTCGAGCTGCACAACCTCGTCCCCACCGGCGCGACCTACCACCAATACATAAATCCCGAACGGCCGATGCCGCTGGAAGCCTTCCAGGTCCACGGGTTAAGCGACGAATTCCTGTCCGACAAGCCGGTCTTCGCTGAGATCGTCGGGGATTTCCTGGATTTCGTCGGCGACGCCAGGCTGGTGATCCACAATGCCAGCTTCGACATGGGTTTCATCAATGCCGAGCTGAAGACCCTGGGGTTCGCGACGATCCCGATGGGCCAGTCGGTCGATACCGTAAGAATGGCGCGCGAGAAGTTCCCGGGCGCCCAGGCCAGCCTCGATGCGCTCTGCCGCCGTTTCAATATTGACAATTCTGCGCGAACCAAGCATGGCGCGCTGCTCGACGCCGAACTGCTGGCAGAGGTCTATCTGGAACTCATGGGCGGCCGCCAGCGGGGATTCGGCCTGACCGCCGATACCGACCGCTCAGCGGCATCCGCCACGCCGGTGGAGCGCATCGCCCGGCCGGCGCGGCCCCATGCCGCGACGGATGAGGAACTCGCGGCCCACCGCGAGTTCCTGAAACAGCTCAGCGAGCCTGTCTGGGAGAATTAGGCGGAAGCGCCGTCGCCGTTTTGCGCGTTGGGCTGGGCCTGGGCAATCCGGTCGCGGAACAGCTGCACGAAATCGATCCGGCTGATCAACAACGGCGGCAGGCCGCCATCGCGGGTTACCGACGCCACGACATTGCGCGCGAAGGGGAACAGAAGCCGCGGCCCCTCGATCATCAGAAGCGCCTGCAGATGGTCCTGCGGGATATCGCCCGCCGTGCGGAACAGGCCGCCATAGGCCAGCTCAACGATGAACAGCGGCTGCCCGCCGGTCTGCCCCTGCGCCTCGATGCGCAGAACGATTTCATAGTCGCTGCCGCCCGCCGGCTGAACGCCGACATCGACCTTCACCGAAACCTCGGGTGAGGTCTGGGACTGGAAAACCTGTGGCGCGCCGGGAACTTCCAGCGAAAGGTCCTTTATATATTGATGCAGGACCTCGAATTGCGGGCCCTGTGCAACGTTCTGCCCGCCTGCGGCTTCCTCAGTCATCTGTCACTCCGTGGTTCTGCCTGTTGCGCGTGGCTACCATGCTTTTCCTGCCGAGACAACTCCCGCCCCGCCTTAATCCTTGCGCGGTCTGTCGTCGCCCGGCGGCACCTCGGTGAACTCCACGTAGATCGCATCGCGCGGCGTCCCCTCCGGACGCCGGCCCGGGGTCACGATCTCCTCGCCATCCACCCACATGCGCCCTTTTCCCCGCTGCATCAGGGCGTTCAGCAGCCAGGCCCCCAGCACCTGCCTGAAGGGCGGGACCAGAAGCAGGAATCCGAAGC
>JBFFGY010000099.1:0-8490 GCA_041557215.1 Alphaproteobacteria bacterium | reverse complement strand
AGTCGCCGACCGCGACGATCATGTAAATGTCGAGGTCGTATTCCAGGCCGAAGGCCTCTTCATCCCAGCGCATGGCGTTCTTCAGCGCCGCCATGGCCCAGGCGCAGCGATCCTCGTTGCCGCGCTCGACATAGATGCGGCAGGCTACCTCGCGGCCCGAATCGGTGACGTAGGTGTCTTCGTAAAGGCCAAGATCGCCAGCGACCAGGGCGAACAGGTAGGAGGGCTTGGGCCAGGGGTCGTGCCAGACGGCGCGGTGGCGGCCATCGCCCAGATCCGCCGATTCGACCAGGTTTCCGTTCGACAGCAGAACCGGATAGCGCGCCCTGTCGGCGGTAATGGTGGTGCGGTAGGTGGCCATGACATCGGGCCGGTCCAGGAACCAGGTGATGCTGCGGAACCCCTCTGCCTCGCACTGGCTGCAGAAGGTGCCGCCGGATTTGTACAGCCCGTCCAGCGCGGTGTTCTTTTCCGGATGGATCAGCACCTCGGTTTCCAGCGTAAATGCCTCGGGCGGACTGGCGATGGTCAGGTTCTGGTCCGATATCGCGTATTCATCGGCTGAGAGCGGCCGGCCGTCGATGGCCACTGCCAGGGTCTTCAGACCCTCGCCATCGAGAACAAGCGGCGCGCCGGCTCCTTCCCCGCCGCGGCTCAACTTCAGTCGGGCGCAAACGCGCGTGCCTTCTTCACCGAGATCGAAGTCAAGATCGACGGTTTCGATCAGCCAGGCGGGAGGACGGTAATCCTCCAGCCACGTCGGCCGCGGCGTTTCCGATTGGGTGCGTGCTTCCATACTCATGGGTTCAGAATGTCGGGGCAAGAGATTGCGAGGTCAAGCGCCCATCCGGCAAATCAAGCTGATTACAGGCAAAAAAGGGGGCGGAACCGATTTCCGCCCCCCAATCCATTCTGTCCCGATCGCCTTTTCGGGGATCCTTACGGAGCCAGCGGCCTATGGGTCGGCGCCTCGTTGCCTACTCGCAGTCCTCTCTGCCTTGCTGGCCCGGAGGACAGGGTTTCTTTTTCTTGCCGGTATCGGGCACCTGGTCGCCGTTCGCCGGTTTGTTGCCCTTGCCGTTGCCGTTGCCGCCGGCAGCTCCGTTCGGTTGCTGGCCGCGCTGTTCCGGCTGGCCACGGCCCTGGTTCTGCTTTGGCTGCTGCGGTTGCGGCTGTTGCTGCGGTTGCTGCGGTTGCTGCTGCGGTTGCTGCGGCTGGCGACGCCAATCGGGCTGTTGGGGTTGCTGGCTTCCCTGTGGCTGCTGGGGCCGCCCCCCCGTTTCCGGTTGGGATTTCTGCCGTTGCCAAGGTTGCTCTTGCGGTTGCTGGCGACCGCCACCCTGGCCCTGATTGCGGCCGTCATCGTCCCGGCGACGGTCCTGCCCATTTCCACGGTCATCCTGACCACGTGGCCAGTCGCGCCCGTTCCCGCGATCCTGGTCGCCTTCGCCACCCCGTCTATCGCGGCCGTTCACACGGTCGTCATCCTGGCCACGAGGCCGGTCCCGACCTTTTCCACGATCGTCATCGCCTCGGCGCCGGTCATGGCCGTTGCCCTGATCGTCATGGTCGTCGCGGCTCCGTCCCCGATCGTCGCGGTCATAGCGCCACCTGTCGTCCGGACCGTGACTGGGCTGCGGCCGGCCATATCTGCGGCGATGGTCATGGTGATACCGGTAGGGGTCCTCGTCACGAATAACGATTACGTGGCGTGGGCCGCGCAGATGTATGTGGCGCGGCAGCCGCCGCGCGCGGCGCCAGCGCCCGTCGAAAAAGTACCAGTAGTAGCGGGTATGAATGTGATAATAGACCGCGATCGCTGGATAGTAATAGTAATTATAGTATTCCGGCGGGCGATAGACCGGCTGCGGCGCGGGAGGAACCGGACTATATACGGTTCGTTCGACCACGCAGCCGCCAAGGGCTGGCATCAAGGCCACCGCCGCCGTACCGGCCATCAACCGAATAAGTTTCCGTCGTTCCATAATTGCCCTCCAGATTCGCTGGCGGCAACATACATACCGCCCGAAGACGGCCGTCACCAGCCGACCGGGGCAATAATACCCGTCGAACTTGAACGGAAGATGAACGGCGGAAACGCCCGGCTGTCACGCCTTTGCGCTGGGCCGCGCCGAGACATTTTCATACCACCCCTTCAAGGCGGTCAGCTCGTCCGATGGCGTCTCCTGAACGGCGCCGGCAGCGAAATCCACGGTGATCAGCGCATGGATGTCGGCGGCGGTGAAATCTGGACCGGCCACGTACTGACTTTCCGCCAGGCGCTTGTCCAGCGTCTCGAAAAACAGCTGGATACGCTTGTGGCCGCGCTGGGCCAGCGCCGGGATCTGTTCGAAAGGCACGGGGCCGGGAACGGCGCGGTCCTTGAAGCGCTCAGCCCCGTTGCGCAACGCCTCGACACAAGCCTGGTAGCCTTCCAATTCCACGCGCCGCAGCCATTCCTCCACCACCGCCTTTTCCAGCGGCGTGCGGCCGAACATCGGCGGTTCAGGCTGAATTTCCTCCAGGTAGCGCCAGATCGAGAAACTGTCGGTCAACAGCGTGCCGTCATCCAATTCCAGCACCGGCACGGTGCAGTTGGGGCTGATCCTGCGGAAGGAGTCCTCGAACTGCTCCATCTCGCGGATATTGACCGTAACCATCTCCAGCTCGAGGCCCTTCTCGGCGGCAAACATCCGCGCCCGCCGCGGGCTGGGGGACAATGGGAAATCGTAGAGTTTCATGGTGAGGCTTCCTCTCTTCCTGCCGTCGGGATCATAAACATCCGACTTGCGTACAGCTAGCCCTCTCCTGCAGCCTCCCGCCCGGCGATGCGGCCGCCGATGAAGCATTCGGCGAGGTTACCGCCGGACATATAGAGATGCCCGAAGACCGAGCCCAATTCGCCCGCCGAATAGAGGCCGCGAATAGGCTCGCCGAAAGGATTCAGGATGCGCTGCCTCGTATCATGCACCGGCCCGCCCTGGGTATTGGCGACCATGGGCCAGACCTGGCCGAACAGGAAGGGTGGCTTGATGATCGGCATTATGGTGGCGCGCAGGCGGCCGAAATCGGAGTCGGCACCGGCGGCGCAGGCAGCGTTCCAGCGATCCAGGCTGTCCTGCAAATCCGCGGCGTCCACGCCCATCGCTTCGGCCATCTCGCCGACACTGTGCGCGCGCTGCAATATGCCCAGTTCGACCTCCGCCAGATTATCTGCGCTCCAGGCGAAATCGCGGTCCGGATCGTTCTTGGTCGGGAATCCGAGCGGCGCGAACCGTCGTCCGTCCTCGTCCACGATCAGCCAGGCTGGAATTGCCGGATAGCGCTGGGTGGTGGGGTCGTAGACGCCCATCGGCCGGTGGCCGGTGTCCTGCAGATAGGGCGGATATTCGTTCATGAAGCGCCGGCCGGCCTTGTCCACCAGGATCCAGGGCATGCGCTGGTCCACATAGCCGGCGAAGAAGGAATGCACCTCCCCTTCTCCGCCGCCGGGTGCCGGCACCCAGTCCGGTAGGCGGTGCAGGCGGATGCCGTAGGGATAGGCATCGGGGTCGGGATGGCGGAAGCCGTAGGTGCCGTGATAGTGCCACATGTGCCACAGGTC
The DNA here is from genome assembly GCA_041557215.1 of Alphaproteobacteria bacterium. GTDB lineage: Bacteria > Pseudomonadota > Alphaproteobacteria > UBA8366 > JADFVY01 > JADFVY01. The sequence goes on along the minus strand of JBFFGY010000099.1, from coordinate 4,886 downwards.
CGCGCCCACCGCTTGGGCCATGCGGATGCCGTCGCCGGTATTGCCACCATAAGCGCCTGAGAGAACCGGTTTTTCCTGCCAATACTGGATCTTCATGTCGTCGGCGGCCTCAAACCCGCCGGTCGCCAGCACCACGCCGCCCGCCGCGCGGGCCTCCTGCAGATGGCCGTGGACATCTCGGTAGCTCAGTCCAACCACGCGCCCATTCTCGACGACCAGTCGCTCCGCCGCATGGCCGAGCCGGACCTCGATGGCCGGCCGCGTCTCGACATTGGCCCAGACCGTCTTGAACAGCCGCGCCCCGCCGCGCAGCGCCCGCACCCAAGGGAAATCGCGCGCAGGGTCGAAGCCGGGGATATCCTCAATCGAGATGTAGCCGAAGGCGTCGCCGCCCGCGAAGGGGTAGTTGGCCGAGACCCAGTTCGTCGCCGTCTTCGCGCCGGCCGCGTCCGCAAGCTGCAGGACGAAGGGAGCGATCGAGGCCATGCCGTCGGCCAGCGCCCGCAAACTTTCCTCCGGCGCGGTGCCTTCATTGGTGGTCCTGAGATAGCTGAGCGCCGCATCCGCATCGCGAGCGATACGCACCCCGCCCGCCGAACACACCGATATGCCGCCCGGCCTTGACGCCTTCTCCAGCAACAAAACCCGCGCCCCCGCATCCGCCGCAGAAATCGCCGCCACCCCGCCGGCAAAACCAAAACCGGCGACGATTACGTCGTAAGTGTCCGTTGTCATTTACTTCCCCTCAGTCCGCAAACATCCTCGCCGCGGCCAGGATGCGCGATACCGTCGTCACCCAGCAGGCAACGGCGAACACATACGCCAACGCCGCGAAATATTGCGGCAGGATGCAGAACAGGACGAAAACCATGATCGTCTCGGTGCCCTCGGTCAGGCCGCCGAGATAGTAGAGCGATTTGGAGCCGCGGATTTCCGTGGTGATGCCGCGTTTGGCGGCGAAGATGGCGTAGGTCAGGAAGGACGAGCCGGTGCCCATGAAGCTGAGCATCAGGAAGGCGGCGGGGATGGCGTGGCCGGGATCGGCCAGCGCGAAGGCGAAGGCCCAGCCGCTGTAGAGGATGAAATCGCAAACGATATCCAGGTAACCGCCCAGATCGGTCGGCCCGCGCACCCGCGCCACCGCTCCGTCCAGCCCGTCCGACATCCGGTTGGCAAGCAGCAGCCCCAGCCCTACCAGATAATGCCCCGTTGCAATTGCCGGGATCGCCGCCAAGCCCACCACAAAGCCGCCCAACGTCACCGCATTGGCCGAAATGCCGGCGGCGGCCAGCGCGCGGCCGGCCCGGTTCAGCGGCGGATCGATCAAGGGGCGGATGATATGATCTAGCATGGGGCCTGTGTAGCAAGTGAAAACGGGCACGGCAAAGTCAGAAGATACCGCCCTCCAGCCCCGCGGCCATGGCCATGCCGAGTTCGCGGCATTTACCGATGAAGTCCTCGTCCCAATCGCCGATCAGCATCAGCGGTTCCTGCACGGCCCGCCAGCGCAGGCCGGAGGTGATGCTTTCGATGGCGCGCCGTGTTCCGGTCCCGTCATGGCGACCGCGAATCCAGGCTGCATAGGGCAGGCCTTGCGTCTTTTCGAGACAAGGGTAATAGCAGCGGTCGAAAAAATCCTTCAGCGCGCCGCTCATATAGCCGAGGTTCTCTGTCGTCCCGAGGGTAATGGCATCGGCAGCCAGAACATCCTCCGGACCCGCGTCGAGCGGCGCCAGCCAACGCGCCTCGACCTTCCCGATCTCAGGGTCTTGCGCCCCTGTCAACGTGGCATCGCGCAGCCTCTGCGTATTCGGCGAGGGCGTGTGGGCAACGATAAGCAGGCGGTGTGTTACGGTCATGGAATCAAGGCTATCGCCGCAATCACTTTCGATCACGAAGAATTTTGGATTTACGCCGCCCGTTAATGTTTAAATGTTTTATTGACTGGGCAACAACAGGACGGGGATCAACCCTTCAATGTCGGACATCATCAAGGCGGATCTTTGCGTCATCGGCGCAGGCTCGGGCGGACTGACGGTCGCGGCCGGCGGCTCGCAGATGGGCGCGAAGGTCGTGCTGATCGAAAAAGGCGAGATGGGCGGCGACTGCCTGAATTACGGCTGCGTGCCGTCGAAGGCCCTGCTGGCGGCCGCCCACGCCGCGCAGAACATGCGCCAGGCCGGGCGTTTCGGTATCGGTGCGGTCGAGCCCGACATCGACTTCGCCGCGGTAAACCGGCATGTGAAGTGCGTGATCGAACGCATCGCGCCGATGGATTCGCAGGAGCGCTTCGAGGGGCTGGGCGTAGAAGTGATCCGCGCCACCGCGCGTTTCACCGGCCCGCGGGAGGTTGAGGCGGGAGACAAGCGCATCCAGGCGCGACGCTTCGTGATCGCGACGGGGTCCAGCGCCGCCATCCCACCGATTCCCGGCATCGAGAACGTACCATTCTTGACGAATGAGTCGATCTTCGACCTCGAGATGCGCCCCGACCATTTGATCGTCATAGGCGGCGGGCCGATCGGCGCAGAGATGGCGCAGGCGCACCGCCGCCTGGGCATCCGCGTCACAATCCTGCAGAGACGGAGCCTGCTGCCGCGCGACGATGCGGAGGCCGTGGCGGTCGTGCGAAACCGGCTGGCGTCCGAAGGGGTGGATATCCGGGAAGGTGTTTCCATCGAGAAGGTCAGCGGCGGCGCCGGTGGCGTAACGGTGACGATCGCAAAGAAAGGCGAGACAGGGGACATCCAGGGCACTCACCTGCTGATGGCGGCCGGCCGAAGGGCGAATGTCGAAGGGCTGGGGCTGGAAGAGGCCGGCGTCGAATTCTCACCGAAGGGCATATTGGTGGATGCCCGGCTGCGCACGACCAACAAGCGTATCTTCGCCATCGGCGACGTGGCGGGCGGCCACCAATTCACCCATGTCGCCGGCTATCAGGGCGGCATCGTGCTGCGCAACGCGCTATTCTGGATCCTGCCGGGCAAGGCCAGGCAGGACGCAATCCCCTGGGTCACCTATACCGACCCGGAACTGGCCCATGTCGGGCTGACCGATGTACAGGCGAAGGAAAAACTGGGGAGCGGCTTGAGCATATTGCGCTGGAGCTTCGCGGAAAACGACCGGGCCAGCGCCGAGCGCAACAATGACGGCTTCGCCAAGATCGTGACCGACCGCAGGGGGCGCATACTGGGTGCCACCATCGTCGGGCCTCATGCCGGCGAACTGATCCTGCCCTGGGTGATGGCCTTATCCGCGCGATGGAAGATCGGAAGGATGGCCGGCGTCATCGCCCCCTATCCGACCCTGTCCGAGGTGGGTAAACGGGCGGCCGGAAGCTGGTACACGCCAAGGATATTTGGTGACCGCACAAAGCGGATCGTCCGGTTTCTGCAGCGATTCTGACCGGAAAATAGATTGAATTGCACACTGATGTCGTTGCATTACCCCCCTCTAATGGGATAGGAAATTGCCGCATGATTTATAGGGGAATGCGGCGCAAACAATAATGGCGCCTTAGGGTGTTGCAATTGCTGGAAATTTCGATTTTGGCCCCAGGCCCGGACAGAAGGCCGTCGTCATGACCGGCCTTCTTGAGCGTCTTATGAAACTTCGCCCCGCATCGGGTGAAGCACCGCCGCGCAGTGAGAGCGAGGCGCAACTTCGCGCCATAATCAGCACCATCGTCGATGCCATCGTGGTGATCGATATCGAAGGTAGGATACTGGACTTCAATCCGGCCGCGGAACGGATTTTCGGATACCTGGCGCAAGAGGTGATCGGCGAGAATGTTCGCAAACTTATGCCCGACCCTGACCGAAGCCGCCACGACGGCTATATCCGTAACTACCTGAGAACCAAAGAACCGCAGATCATCGGCAAGGGAAGGGAAGTCATAGGATTGCTTAAGGATGGCGGCGTCATCCCGTTGGAACTGGCCGTCGGCGAGGTAGTGTTCGATGGACGGCGCCTGTTTACCGGCATCCTGCGTGACATTTCGGAACGCAAACAGGCGGAAGAAGCGCTACATCAGGCAAAACAGGAAGCGGAGTCGGCGAACCGAGCAAAATTGTCCTTCCTCGCCAATATGAGCCACGAACTTCGCACGCCGCTGAATGCCATCATCGGATATAGCGAGCTGTTGCATGAAGAAGCGACGGAGCGCGACGATCGCCCGCTGCTGGATGATCTGGGACGCATCAGCGTGGCCGCGCGGCACCTGCTTTCACTGATCAATGAAGTGCTTGACCTGTCGAAGATAGAGGCCGGGCGCGTCGAACTGGACCTCCTGGAAACAGACTGTTGCCTGCTGCTTCGCGAGGTGGCGGACACGGTGCGCCCCCTGGCCGCACGCCATGGCAACGAGCTGAAAATCGACTGCCCCCGGAGATCGGAATTTTCGAAACCGATCCGACGAAACTGCGCCAGGTTCTTTTCAACCTTCTGGCCAATGCCGCGAAGTTTACCCATGACGGCCAGATTACGGTTGAGGCCAGGCGCAGCGATCTCGCGGTCCGCTTTACGGTTTCCGACAATGGGGTCGGCATGACCGATGACCAGCTGGGGCGCGTGTTCGATGAATTCACCCAGGCGGAAGGCAGTACTTTCCGGGAATATGGCGGCACGGGCCTGGGCCTCGCCATCAGCCGGAAATTCTGTCTGTTGATGGGTGGCGACCTGACAGCGGAAAGCGTTGACGGGGAGGGATCGCGTTTTGTAGTGGATTTGCCGCTGCAGCCGCCGGTCGGGGCCGGGTAAGACACCCGGCTCCCAATCGTCTCAGATATCCAGGCTGCGGATGTAGTCACCGAGATCCTTTTCAGCTTTCTGCATCGCATCGCGTGTCTGTTCCGCATCGCCCAGCAGTGCCTCCAGCTTGTCCTCCT
>JBFFGY010000098.1:0-8537 GCA_041557215.1 Alphaproteobacteria bacterium | reverse complement strand
TGTCGCTGCGCCGATAGGCGATATTGCAATGTTCTTCGCAATAGGGCTTGTCGGCGATCGCGGGCGCTCCGCAGAAGTGGAAGCCCGGCTCTCTCGGGTGCCCGATCGGCCAGTGGCATTGGCGGTCGCTTACCCGCACGGGACGAGCCGCCGGTATCGCGGCCGCGGGCTGGCGGATCGGCTTGGGAGTCGACGCGGTCTTCTCCTTACGGATCGGCGACGGGCGCCCTTTAAGCCCCAGACGGTGCGCCTTGCCGATGACCGCGTTGCGGGTGACGTCCCCAAGTATGGTGGCGATCTGGCTCGCCGTGCGTCCCTCGCTCCATAGCGCCTTCAGCCTGGCCACCCGCTCTTCAGTCCATTCCATAACCGTCCTCTCATATTCTGCATGTTGCGTATTTTCGGGGCGGTCCCTTTCCGCCCTCGGCCTGTCGCCCAAAATGCGCGATTTGCGCATACATATTGTAGCAACGGCATATGCCTACACAATATCCTGTAAACTTGGGAGACTCAAGGGCTGAATCGGGGCATTGTCGTGGCAGATACGGGAATTCCGTCGCGCCCACTGCGGCGTGCGCGACGGAAATGCAGCCGTGGAGGTGGGGCAATTCGCCTAAATCAGCCGGATCTGTTTCTCGAGGACGGCCAGAGTCTCACCGATGGTGCGGGCGCGTTTAAGTTGCTGGCGACCGCTGAACAACGAATATTCGCAATATTTCCCGGAGGCGCGTTTGGCGATTGCGAATAGCGGCTGGTCGAAGCTATGGCGAAAGATAGAGAAGACGCAGACAGAGCCGTACTGGTCGATGGCATAGTCCTTCCATTCGCCCATTGCGACCCGGCGGCTGTACAAATCCATCAGTTGGCGGAGTTCCTGGCGGTCGAAGAATACGCTCTGGCGGCTCTTCTTCTTTCGGTAATCGGAAAGCTGGACCATATCGGTCATGATGCAGCCCTCCGACCAGGCGGCCGGGCAATGCCGGGCCGGCGGCCGATATGCGAATCGGCTATGGTCTCCGAATCCATCACATTCATCTGCGCATCTCTCCCGTCTTGCCTTTTCGGGCAGGCGCGATGCCATACTTTATTGTGGCCCAAGCCGTTTTTCTGCGCAAGTGTTCCGCGCCGCGCTTGCCGCCCCTTGCGGTTACTGCGCGATCGCTTAAAGATTGCGGTTACCTGAAGGACTCTTTCATGAACCTGACTAGGAGCATGTCTATGTCTACGCAGCCTCCAGTTTGCGATTTCGGCTGGAAAGCCCCGGATTTTGCGCTTCCGGGCGCCGATGGCCGGACATATCGGCTGTCCGACATCAAGGGTGCGAATGGTACTTTGGTGATGTTCATCTGCAACCACTGCCCTTATGTCAAGGCGGTGGCGGCGCGCATTGCGCGCGATTGCGCCGAACTGTCGCAGCATGGCGTGGCGGCCATTGCCGTCATGTCGAACGACGTCGCCGCCTATCCGGAAGATTCGCCGGACAAGATGAAGCTGTTCGCCGAAAAGTACGGATTTACCTTCCCTTACGTCTACGACGAGACGCAGGCGGTCGGCCGTGCATATGGAGCCATCTGCACCCCGGATTTCTTTGGCTTCAACAGTGATCTGGAGCTGCAGTATCGAGGCCGGCTGGACGAATCGCGCAAGGAGGCGGCGGCGCCCGACGCGCGGCGGGAACTTTTCGAGGCCATGCTGCAGGTCGCGCGTACCGGCGAGGGGCCGACGGACCAGATTCCCAGTATCGGCTGCTCCATAAAGTGGATGGATGGGGCCTGAACCTTCATAGCCTGTGACGGCGGCGCTTTTCCCCTTTGCCACGGGGCTTTTGCGCGGCTATGTTAGCGGCCGTTTATGGCATTGGAGACTGGCGTTGAGCGAATTCATTCGCGAAGTCGACGAGGAACTTCGTCGCGAGAACTGGGAAATCCTCTGGAAGAAGTACGGCAAGATGATCATCGCGGCCGCGCTGGCGCTTGTGCTGGGAACCGCCGCCGTCGTTGGTTGGCGCGAATTCGATCGCAACCAGCGCAGAGCCGCCGGCGACCGGTTCGGTGCCGTGATTGCCGAGGTCGAAAACACCCCGGATTCTGCAAAGGCTGCCGACCTGCTGGCAAATTATATCTCCGATGCGCCGGACGGCTATGGGATGCTGGCGCGGCTGCGGGAGGCAAAGTTGCGGGCAGATGCGGGCGAGCGCGAAACCGCGATCGGGCTATACGATTCGCTGGCGTCGGACAGTTCCGTCGAACCGCTGTTCCGCGATCTGGCGGCACTTTATTCGGTGCGTATGCAGATCGAGGACGGGGACGCGGCGTCGCTGAGCGCGCGCCTCGCCACTTTGGCGGCCGACGGCAATCCCTGGCGTTATACCGCACGGGAGCTCCAGGCCGTCCTGGCACTGAAAGGCGGCGATGCCGCCGGTGCGCGGGCGATATTCACCAGCCTGGCGGATGACATGGACGCGCCCGATAGCTTGCGTACCCGGGCCACCGAAATGCTGCGCGCCATGGGCCCCACCTGACCGGGCACCCCGAATGAACATTACTCGCCATACCGCCATCGCCGCGCTTGGGGCTGCGCTGCTGCTGGCCGGCTGTGACACCTGGTTCGGCGAGGCCGAGGCGCCACCGCTGCCTGGCGAGCGCATATCCGTGCTGGTCTATGAGAGCGAGTTGCGCCCCGATCCCCAATTTGCCGGCCAGCCCGTAACCCTGGGAAGAGCGGTACGGAACAATAGTTGGTCGCAGGCGGGTGGGGGCGCCCTGCATGCCATCGGCCATGCGGAAGGTCCTTCCTCGATAGGCCGGGCCGCCTGGCATGTGGATATCGGTTCCAGCGCCGGCAGCCGCCGGCCGTTGCTCGGCGGACCGATCATCGCCGATGGCCGCGTCTTCACGATGGATTCGAAATTCCGCGTCTCCGCCTATAGCGAAGACAAGGGCAAGCGTTTGTGGCGCGTCGAACGCGAACCGGTCAAACGCGACTGGGAGGCCTTTGGTGGCGGCATGGCCTTTGCGGATGGCAAACTTTACGTCAGCACCGGTTACGGACGACTGGCCGCGCTTAACCCGGATGACGGCGCGATGATCTGGGAACATGACCTGCCAGGACCCGTGCGCGCGGCGCCCCTGGTCATGGACGGCATGGTCTTTGCCGTGACCGTGGACAACCAACTGTTCGCCGTCGATGCCCAGAGCGGCCAGCGCAAATGGCGCCATGCCGGATTCGCGGAAACCGCGATGTTGTTGGGTGCCGCGGCACCGGCCGGCGTGGATGGCACTGTCATCGTGCCCTATTCATCCGGCGAGTTATTTGCACTCAGTGCGACCGACGGCCGCCCGCTCTGGTCGGACAATCTGGCCGCGGTCAGGCGTGTAGATGCGGCTTCCGCGCTTGCCGATATCCGGGCCCTGCCGGTGACCGACGGTGCGCTGGCCTACGCCATCAGCCATTCCGGACGAACCGTCGCCATCGATCTGCGGACCGGCGCCCGGGCTTGGGAGCGCAATATCGGTGGCGTGCGTACACCGTGGATCGCCGGGGACTGGTTGTTCATGCTGACCAACGAGGCCCAGCTTATCGCGCTCAGCCGTCGCGAGGGCAAGCTGCGCTGGATCGCGCAACTGGATCGGTACGAAGACCCGGAAGGCAAGGAGGACCAGATACACTGGTTCGGCCCAGCGGTCGTAAACGGCACGGTCTTTGCCTTCGGCAGCCACGGCAAGGGCGTGGCGGTCGATCCCGCGGACGGGGCGATAAAAGAGAGTTTCCGGTCGCCTGACGATGTCATGGCCATTGCGGTTGCGGGCGGGACGCTCTATCTCCAGACCGAAGACGCGGACCTCTACGCCTACCGATAATCGGACGGGCGGTAAGGCCGCCATTACGGTAACAGGAATACCATGACTTTCAGCGTTGCCATCGTCGGCCGGCCCAATGTGGGCAAGTCCACCCTGTTCAACAGGCTTGTCGGCAAGCGGTTGGCGCTTGTCGACGACACACCGGGCGTTACCCGCGACTGGCGCGAGGGCGAGGCCAGGATCGCCTCCATGCGCTTCCGGGTCATCGATACCGCCGGGCTTGAGGATGCGGCCGAAGACACGCTGGCCGGCCGCATGCGCCGCCAGAGCGAGCAGGCGCTGGCCGCGACGGATGTGGCGCTGTTCCTGGTCGACGCGCGGGTCGGCATTACCCCAATGGACGAATATTTCGCCGACCTGCTGCGCAAGCAGTCGACACCGGTCATTCTGGTTGCCAATAAATGCGAGGGCCGGATTGGCGAAGAGGGGCTGATGGAGGCATTCTCGCTGGGGCTGGGCGATCCGGTGCCCGTCTCCGCCGAGCATGGCGAGGGCATGGGCGATCTGTTCGAAGCCCTGCTGCCCTATGCGGAAGAGGCGGAGGCGCGCGAGGCGGAGGCTTCCCGGCGCCGCGTGGCGGAGGCCGAGCCGGCGCCTGAAGTCGAGGAGGCGGAGGAAGAAGAGGAAGACCGCGGCCTGCTGCAATTGGCCATTGTCGGCCGGCCTAATGTGGGCAAGTCCACGCTGGTCAACCGGCTGCTTGGCGAAGAGCGCCTGCTAACCGGGCCGGAAGCCGGGATCACCCGCGATTCAATCGCCGTGGAATGGCAGTACAAGGGCCGAGCGGTGAAGCTGGTCGATACCGCCGGCCTGCGGCGCCGGGCGAGAATCAGCGAAAAGATCGAGAAGCTGTCGGGCAGCGACACCATGCGGGCCGTTCGTTTCGCGCAAGTGGTCGTGCTGCTGCTGGATGCCGAGCAGATGCTGGAGAAGCAGGACCTGACCATTGCCCGCCAGGTGGTGGACGAGGGCCGCGCCCTGGTCATTGCCGCCAACAAGTGGGATCTGGTCAAGGACCGCAAGGAAGCGCTGACGACCCTGCATGAGAAGTTGGAGGAATCGCTGCCGCAGGTGCGCGGCGTGCCGGTGGTGACGATCAGCGCGCTGGAAGGCCGCAATCTGGACCGGCTGCTTTCGGCGGTGTTCGATATCTACGACGTCTGGCGCAGCCGAATCCCGACATCGAAACTGAACGATTGGCTGCTTACCATGACCGAGGCGCATCCGCCGCCGATGGCCGCCGGCCGGCGCATCCGGCTGCGCTATGCCACCCAGATAAAGACGCGCCCACCGACCTTCGCAATTTGGTGTTCGCGTGCCGATGCATTGCCCGAGTCCTATACCCGCTATCTGGTCAACGGCCTGCGCGAGGATTTCGGCCTTGAGGGCGTGCCTCTGCGGGTGATCATGCGCAAGGGCGACAATCCCTACGCGGGACGGGCGAAAAAGCGGCGGTAGCGGAGCGCGCAAGCTGTTATAATATGAACTGGCGGGTTGGGGACTTATCCGATGGGAGAGTGCCATGACCCTGACGCTTCGCAGTACGGCCTTCGGAGACGGCAAACCCATTCCCGAACTCTACAGCTGCGATGGGGCCGACATCTCGCCCCCGCTGACCTGGACCGGCGTGCCAGCCGGAACCCGCAGTTTTGCATTGCTCTGCGACGATCCGGATGCGCCGGGGGGGACCTGGACCCACTGGGCAATCTTAGATATTGCCGCCGATGCGGGCGGCTTGCAGGAGGCTTTCCCCAAGGGCGCCCGCGTCGGACGGGTGCTGCAGGCCATCACCGATTTCGGGCGCCCGGGTTATGGCGGCCCTTGTCCGCCGCGCGGCCATGGCACCCACCATTACCGTTTCCGGCTGCTGGCCCTCGACACGGCAAGCCTCGGCCTGCCGGACCATGCGAAATTCGCCGACGTGGCCGAGGCGGCGGAAGGCCATATCCTGGCCGAGGCAAGCCTTATCGGTACCTATGTAAGGGACTGACCCGCACCCTCATGGATTATCGGCGTTGAACCATTTCGCATAGGCCGGGCGCTCGCTGAGGCGCCCGTAATAGGCGGTGACGGCGGGGCAGGCGGGCTTGTCGGCGGGCATATGCATCCAGCGGTTCACCCCGGCCCCCATCAGTATGTCGGCCAGGGTCAGGTTGTCGCCGGCTACGTAAGTCCCGCCGGCGGCCAGATGGGCGTCCAGGATGGCCACGGCGCGGGCGCAGGCGCGCAGGCTGCTGTCGATCCGCCCCTGGTCGGTAAAGGCCGAATTCCTGCGGATCAACGCATGGAAGGCATAGCGGAAGCTCTGGGCGAAATTGGTGCCGTACCAGTTCATCCACTGCTCGATAACGGCATGTTTCTGCGGTTCCGCAGGATAGAGGTCGTCGCGGCCCTCGCGCTGCGCCAGGTAGCGCACGATCGCGTCCGATTCCCACATCGTGAAGTCCCCGTCGCGGATCGTCGGCACCAGGCCGTTCGGGTTCAGCGCCAGGTATTCCGGGTCGTTCGGGTCGCGGAAACCCTGGCCCCAGTCCTCCCGCTCATAGCCCAGCCCCAACTCGTCGCAAAGCCACAGCACCTTGCGCACATTGATCGAATTCGCCCGCCCGTAGATCGTCAGCATGATGGTCAGCCCCCATTAAGGTCGCGCCCGAATCGGCCCCGTCATCCTAGCCGCAGAGCCGCCCCGGGGCGAGAGGGTGGAAAATGGGGGTGTTGGGGATGCCAGCACCCGGGTTGGCGGCGGGATTCCGGGCGCGGCGGCGGCACCGCAGCATCGCGGTGGGGGTGTCTTGGGGGTGCGAGGGTGGTCCGGTGGTGGTTTCGAGGGGGACGGAGGCCGTGATCGGGGGGTGCGCAGGCGGTTCGCGGGGGGAGAGTGGACGTGGAATGGTGGCGTTCCCTGCAGCGCCCGACAGTGCGGCCGCGGCGCTTCGACCTCTCCAGCCCGCGTCTCCCTATTCCGTGGCGGCCGGCACTGGCGGCAGGCAGTGTCCGTTAACGGTGCGGTAGCGATCCTGTGCGATGATACCCGTTATGACGCGTATGTCGGTAAGGGCGGAATAATGCAATTATGCAAGCCTGACCCCCATATGACCCCGATATTTGGGCATGACTCCGATTTAAGCCTAGCCTAACAAACCAACAGTAAATAATCATATGCGAATTGTGGATTGTTGAATTTATGTACTCGATCAAGATAAATACGGTTGGAAAAATAATAACAGGAGATGATGCGAGTTCATTCATAAAAATTCTTGACGATAAGAAAAATACAGGTGGATATTTGATATTAAATTCGCAGAATGAATCATTTGAAAACGGTTACGATGATTAGGTGGAAAGCGTTGATTCATTACGGGAATACGTTAAAGAATCAGGTTGGATTATTGATTGGCAGTAAGGCTGTTCTTTTGACTCTCCCCGCTGCCGGCGGTCCACTCCCCTACTCGCAGCCGTTATGTTTGCGCCACATGGCCGGGTCGTGGCCTAGCGGGACGGCGGCGCAGGGGTCGGCGGCGGTATAGCCGCGTAACTCGTTGTATTTCCAGATCTGCGCCGGCGACAGGATTTCCGGCGTTTCCAGATGGGCGGACAGGTGGATGTATCTGAGGTTCCGCCGCGATGCCGCGATATCGTCCAGCGCCGCGCGCAGGCTTTCGTCGGTGACCGTGCGGTCGCGGAATTGCGCCTCGAGCGCCTGTTCCAGGCTGATCAGCCGCTCCCCCTCCTCAATTGCCGCCGCCTTCATGCGGTCGCGGAGCCGGGTGATGGCGGCATGCTGCGCCGCATCGAGCGCGATTTCGTCCTTCATCTCCAGCAGATGCGCCGGCCCCGGCAGGCCGTTCAGCTCCGCGGCCTTGGCCAGCCCCCAGCCGCCGCCGCGCCGCAATTCGGCGATATCCTCGGGCGACAGGCTCTTGATCAGGCGGGTTTCCTGCCCCGCATAGGGCGAGTGGTGGGAATGCCCGGTTTCCTCCGCCTGGGCGGCGAGACAGGGGATCAACAGGGGCAGGGCCAGGAGCAGTCGTTTCATCGCGGTCTTTCTCCATCGGCGGTTACGGTGTGGTAAGGCTTTTACCATAGACTCAACCCGTGCCGGAATCGGCGTGGCGCGCAAGGCAGTTGCCTGTCCCGACAGGCCTGCCAGCCGGTGCTTGAACCGCCGAATCGCTGCATTAGATATAAAGGACTTATGAAACGGTTGCCGACCCTTTTCTTGGCCCTGCTGTTGGCCGCCTCCCCCCTGATGGCGGAGGCGGGTTACCATGTGCATGACCATGGCGGCGGCGCCGGCCATACTTCCGCCAGCCACGACGGCGATGTTGCCGGCGGGATGTCCGCATCGGCCGACGAGGATTGCGAGGACGGCACGCCGGACCATTGCTGCGGCGGCACCGGGGTGACATGCACCGCAACCTATCTTATCAGCGGCCTGCCGGCCGATGCCGGACCCATGGCTGTATCAGCCTCTAATTTACTGGGGCGGGGCCACAACCCGGATACCCGGCATCCGGAGAGCGACCCGCCACCGCCGCGGGCCTGATCCTCGATTTTTGCAAAGCAACACTGGCCGCTTTCCCAGGTTTTGGGATGGCGCAATGCAGCCTGGGCTGCACCATTAATTCGAGGATTGAGCATGTCGAAAATTTCACCCTTTCGCGGCCTTGCGGCCGC
>JBFFGY010000097.1:0-8577 GCA_041557215.1 Alphaproteobacteria bacterium | reverse complement strand
CGGCCGGAGATGGGGTTCCAGGGGGCGTGGCAGGCATGGCAGGCCCCGTGGCCGGCCTCGCGGAAGAACCAGTCGACGGCGCGGGCCGCCGCCTCGCTCACGATGCCCCTGCCCCAATAGGGCTGGAGGATGCCATAGCCTAGTTCCGGCCCCTCGCCGTCGATATGCGGCGCCTGGAAGCCGCAGAAGCCGAGGAAGCTTCCCGCCGGCGCGATGGCCGCATCGCGCGAAGTCACAGCCCAGCCGCCCCAGCCATGCGGCCCCCAGGGATCGCGATAGTCATGGATATAGAGCCAGGCGCAATCCATCCGCTCTTCGGGCGTCCCGGGATCTTCCGGCAGATTGGCGATCACGTCCGGATCGCCGAAAATCCCATCCGCCAGCAAGGGCGCATCGGCATCGACGAACGGCCGCAGGACAAGGCGCTCGGTTTCCAGCGTCGGGGCGTCCATGGGCGAACCTCCGGGATAGTGGCAAGGCCTGGATGATACCAAAGGGGATGCAATCGAGGCCATCCGTGAAGCCGCCGCATTTTTTTCGTTTCCTCGGGAACTTTTCCTGCTCTTATACGTCTACCAAAGAAAGGCGCGGGCGGCGCCGGGTGGGTTTCAAGGCCCGGGGTTGTGGCGCCAGGCTGTTCCGGGTGAGCCGCGATGGTGCGGCGCAGGACGGCTGGCAATATAAAAATATCAAACAAAGCAACCAGTGACAGAGAGGTGAGTTATGAGAATAGTAGGACTCCGCCTGGCGGCTGCCGCCACGGCATTCATGGTCTTCGCGCCCCTATCCGTTCAGGCGCATATCCTGGCCATGGTCAATTACGAGAGCAAGACCGAGGAAGGGCTTCACGCCCACGGCATCGAGAACCATGGTCCCCGCAAGGAAGGCATCGCCGTTATCGATGTCGATCCGAACTCCAAGACATTCGGCGATATCGTCGCCGACATTTCCCTGCCGGCAAACCTGATCGGTCATCACATCTTCTATAACCGGGACATGAGCAAGGCCTACATCACCGCGCTCGGCCAGGGATGGATCTATATGATGGACATGAAGGCGCTGGATTACCGGCTAAAGAAGGTTGAGGTTCCCGGCTGCGTGGTAGGGGAGGACGTGATCTTCTCCGTTGACAACAGCACCTGGTACCTGACCTGCATGGGCTCAGGCAACATCATCGTCGGCGACGTGGCAACGGATGCGGTGAAGGCGACGATCGACCTGCCCAAGCCCTATCCGCACGGCATCGCGATCCACGACGGAATCGACCGCATCCTGGTGACCGATACTATCAAGCATGACCTGACCGATCCGGGCGAGACCATCACCGCGATCAAGGCCAGCACGCAAACGCCGCTGGACAGCTACAAGCTTTCCGACAAGCCCTCTCCGTCCGGCGTTTCGCCGGTGGAAATCCTGTTCGTGCCGGGGTCCAACCCGCCGGTAGCCTATACCACGGTGATGTTCGGCGGGACGCTCTGGACCGCGACCTGGAACGAGCGCAAGCAGGATTTCGACCTCGCCCAGGCCTATGATTTCAACGGCACCGGCAGCGGCGTGCCGCTGGAAATCTATTTCGGCCCGAAATCCGAGCGCATGTATGTGACCACGGCCAATCCCGGCCATTTCCATATCTTCGATATCTCGAAGAATCCGGCAAAACCGGAACTGCTGAAAACCATTCCCACGGCCGGCGGCGCCCACCATGTCGCCTTCACCAGGGACTGGAAATACGGCTTCGTCCAGAACGCCTTCATCAACCTGAAAGGCATGGATGACGGTTCGATCAAGGTGGTCGACCTGGAGAAGCAGGAGGTCGTCGCCTCGGTCGACACGCTGAAGAACAAGGGCTTAAACCCCAACAGCATCGTCCTGCTACCGAAATGGAACCATTTGGCGGGGCATTAGCCGACTCAGACGTCAGAACGCCCAGCGCGGCGGGACCTGCCTCCCGAAGCCTTGGCGTAGGGAGGTGGCCACGGGATAAGGCCCCGGACTTCAAATCCGGCGCCCTGTGGCGCTGGCCGGCCCATCCGGGTAGCCGCGGCGGGATGGCGACGGGAGCGGGGTGCGGATTTTCAATCCGCGCCCCGTGGCGCCATGCGGATCTAGCCGGGTAGCGGTAGTATTCCCAACTCTCCACCGCGCGGGAATTGCTGTGATCTGGCGGCGCGTTACGCCTGTTCAAACCCCCGCTTGATCTCCCAATCCGTCACCCGGCGGTCATATTCCATCTGTTCCCATTCGCCGGTGTGGAGGTAGTGGTCGATCACCTCCTTGCCGAAGGCCTCCTTGAGGATCTTGCCCTTGCGGAGCCTGTCCAGCGCGTCGCGCAGCGTCTGGGGGATGTGGCGGGCGCGCTTGTTTTCGTAGACGTTGCCGGTCATCAGCTTGGGCGGTTCCAGCTTGTTCTGCACGCCATACAGGCCCCCGGCCAGGATGGCGGCATAGGCCAAGTAGGGGTTTATGTCGCCGCCGGGGATGCGGCATTCGACGCGCTGGCCGTTGCCGTGGCCCAGCACGCGGAAGCCGCTGGTGCGGTTGTCCATCGACCAGGCGATGCGGGTCGGCGCGAAGCTGCCGGCCTGGAAGCGCTTGTAGGAATTGATGTAGGGGGCGAGGAAATAGGTCATCTCCTCGGCCGCCGCCAGCAGCCCGGCGCAGTAATGTCGGAAGGTCTGCGAGAATTCGTTTTCCCGCTTCGGGTCGTGGAAGGCGGTCTTGCCGGTCTTGACGTTCCACAGCGAGGAATGGATGTGGCAGGAGCTGCCGGCAAGATCGTAGTCCCACTTGGCCATGAAGGTGATGGCCTTGCCCTGCTGCCAGGCGATTTCCTTGGCGCCGTTCTTGTAGATGACGTGATTGTCGGCGCTGGTCAGCGCATCGGCATATTTGAAATTGATTTCCTCCTGCCCCGGGCCCCATTCGCCCTTCGAGGTCTCCACCGGGATGCCGCACCCGTCCATGGCGTTGCGGATGGCGCGGATCAGCTCCTCTTCCTTGGTCGTCTGCAGGATGTGATAGTCCTCGATGTAATAGCCGGCGGTGCGGAGGTCGCTGTAGCCCTTGTCGTGGCAGTCGCGGAAGCTGTCGTCGAAGACGTAGAATTCCAGTTCCGAGGCGAAATTGGCATTGAAGCCCATGTCGCGGGCGCGGTCGATCTGGCGCTTCAGGATCGAGCGCGGCGCATGCGGCAGGTCCTTGCCGTGATGGTCCTGCACATCGCCCATTACCAGGGCCGTTCCCTCCAGCCACGGGATGACGCGGAGCGTGTTCATGTCGCACTTCACGGTGAAGTCGCCATAGCCCTTCTCCCAGGACGCGGCCTTGTAGCCGGGCACCGGCTCCATGCCGATATCGACGGCCAGCAGATAGTTGCAGGCATGCATCTCGTCCTTGATGGAATCGAGGAAGAAATGGCCGGTGACCCGCTTGCCGACGATGCGGCCCTGCATGTCGGGAAACACAACCAGCACCGTATCGATATCGCCCGCGCCGACCATCTTCTTGAGGGTGGCCAGATCCAGCATTCCGCGTAACGCCATCTTGTTCTCCATATCTCCAATGAATCGCGCCGACGGACGGCGCGGCAACTCGCTGTCCCGACCTCGCGGGCAACTGCGGCCCCGGCTAAGCCTCGGCGGGCGCGCCGGCACCGAAAATTTGCCCGGCCGGGGGCGTTAACCGCACCGACCGGGCAGGCTGCGTTCCAAAACGATCAGATGCAGCTATAGAGGCCTTTCGCCTTCTGGCGAACTACATCGTACTCCTTGAAGATCTTCACGACCTTCTGCGCGACTTCGCCTTCCTGGGCCATCTCGTCCCAGAACTTGTCCGCCGCCTGTTCGACCTGATGCCACTCTTCGGCCGGGATCGACTGGACCTTGAGCTTGGTGCCCTCAGCGCGAAGCTTGGCCTCGCCGCCCCAGTACCACTGGTTGCGATAGAAATGGCTGCCCTCGATGCCGGACATCACGATCTGCTTGAGGTGAGCCGGCAGGTCCGCCCAGCGTTTCTCGTTGACGAAGAACGAGCCGATCCAGGCGCCCGAGATGTTGTTGGTCAGGAAGTAGTCGGTAACGTCCGCCCAACCGACCGTATAGTCCTCGGTAATGCCCGACCAGGCCATGCCGTCCAGCTCGCCGGTCTGCACCGCCACCTCGGCATCCTCATACGGGATCGAGACCGGCACGACACCGAATTGCGCCAGGAACCGGCCCGCCGTGGGGAAGGTATACAGACGCAGCCCGTCGAGATCGGACAGCTTCGTGATGCTCTTCTTGGTGTTGAAGTTGCAGGGGTCCTGGCCGGCCGCAGACAGCCACACCACACCGCCAACCTTCTTGTAGGCGTCGGACCAGATCTTGTCGAAACCATACTGCTTGAACAGCACCGGCACGTCGAGCGCATGGCGCGTCGCCATCGGGAAGTAACCGCCGAAAACGCGGACTTCCGCCGGGGAGGCCATGGAATCGTCGTCCGAATGGACGGCATCAATGGTGCCTGCCTGCAGCGCCCTGAACAGTTCGCCCGTGGGGACGATCTGGTCGGCATAGTACAGTTCGATTTCAAGCTCGCCCTTGGCGGCGACATTGATGGCGTCGACGACAGGCTTGGTCACATGCTGAGCCAGGGCCGTGCCGGCATAGGTCTGGAAGCGCCATTTGATCGGATTGGCAGCCTTCACGACGGCCGGCGCCGCGAGGCTCGCAGCACCAGCTGCCGCTGCAACGCCAGCGCCTTTCAGAAAGCCGCGCCTGCTGCTTACCTGATTATCCGTGTCTTTTCGCTTTGTCATCTTTCTCTCCTGTTCAGTACCTTGGTTTACTTCCTAACAATGCCCCATACGACATGGAGCAATCCTGCTTTTTCCCGATTCCTCCCATTATCTCCTTCCAGAAAACGCCTCGCCGTTACTTGTTGTAGACCTGTTCGGGCAACCACAGCGCAAGTTCCGGAAACGCCATGATCAAGGCCAGCCCCAGGACCATCACCATAACGAAGGGGATGATCGACCGGTATATGTCGCCCAGCGTTATCTCGGGCGGGGCCATGGCACGCATCAGGAACAGATTGTAGCCGAAGGGCGGCGTCATATAGGCGATCTGGCAGGTAATCGTGTAGAGCACGCCGTACCAGATCAGGTCGAAGCCCAGCACGCCCACCAGCGGGATATAGAGCGGCGCCACGATCACCAGCATCGCTGTATCGTCCAGGAACATTCCCATGATGATGTAGGACAACTGCATCAGGATGAGGATCTCCCACGGGCCAAGCCCAAGGTCGCCGATGAAAAAGCCCTCGATCGCCTTGACCGCGCCCAACCCGTCGAATACGGCGCCAAAACACAACGCGGCCAGAATGATCCACATGAACATGCAGGTCACTTCCAGGGTCTTGCGGAGCGTGGCCTCCATCACCGTGCGGTTCAGTCGCCCCTTGATCAGGGCCGCCAGCGTCGCCGTCGTCGCGCCGACCGCCGAGCTCTCCACAAGGCTGGTAACGCCCATCACGAAGAGACCTGTCATGGAGAAGAAAATAATCAGCGGCAGGATACCCGCGCGCAGCAGCCGGAACCTTTCCCCCCAGGTCACAGAGCGCTCTTCCTTCGAAAGCGGCGGACCCAAGTTCGGCTGCAGGCGGCAGCGCACCGCGATATAGAGAACGAACAGGCCGGCCATCAGCAGGCCGGGAATAGCCCCCGCCAGCCAGAGCTGCCCCACGGGTTGGCGCGCGATCATACCGTAAAGAACCAGCACCACGCTTGGCGGCACAAGGATGCCCAGCGACGAGCCCGCCTGAATGACGCCGGTGACCATCACCTTGTCGTAACCGCGTTTCAAAAGTTCCGGCAATGCGATTGTCGCGCCGATCGCCATGCCGGCAACCGAAAGGCCGTTCATTGCCGATATGATGACCATCAGGCCAATCGTCCCGATCGCCAGCCCGCCATGCACGGGCCCCATCCACACATGGAACATCTCGTACAGATCGTCTGCAATCCTGGATTCCGACATGATATAGCCCATGTAAATGAACATCGGCAGTGTCAGCAGCGGATACCATTTCATCAGCTTGATGGCCGCGCTGAACGGCATCACCGATCCGCCGTCGCCCCACAGCAACAACGCAGCGATGGCGCCGACGAAACCAATGGCCCCGAAAACACGCTGTCCGGTCATGAGCATCAGCATCATGGTCGCGAACATCAGAAGGGCGATGAGTTCGTAACTCATATCCCCTTCTCCGACAGGTTATCGGTAACCGCACCTTCGATAGGCCTGCCGATGGCCGCGGCAATATCCTTGAAAAACTGGGAAATGGCCTGCAACAGCATCAGGGAAATACCAAAGACCATTATGAATTTTATCGGCCACATATAGGGTCGCCATATGGAGTAGCTGCGCTCGTTGTATTCGACCGCGTAAATCGCGCTGTCTATGCTGCCATAGAGCAGCATGGCCAGATATCCGATCAGAATTATCGACGTTACCGCATCCCAGCTATTCTGGGTCTTCGGCTTCCAGTTGCCGTAAAGCAGGTCCATCCGGACATGGCCACCGAGCTGAATCGAATAGGGGCCGCCGAGCATGAAATAGGTGACCATCAGGAATTGCGAGAACTCGAACGTCCACAGGGCCGGGTCAAAAAACGCCTTTGTAACCGAGGAATAGAACAGCACGCCGACCATCAGGAAGATCAGCAGCATCGTCACGCGCCCGATCCGGTAACTCACGGCATCCACGATACGAACGTAACTTTTTATAATTCGGGGCATAACGACTCCCTGTTCGTGTGTTTGCCTTTGGTTTCCTTGGCGATCACCCCATCCCGCGACAGGACATCATTATCTTGGTCCATCATCGAACCGCTTCCCCCCTTGCACCAGCATCCGTTCAGGTGCCAACCAGCATGCCATTATCGACGAATACGGTTTCTCCATTCACGAAACTCGATTCCGGGCTGGCCAGGAACAATGCCACGTTTGCGACCTCCTCGGGTTCGCAAATTCTGCCCTGCAGCCGGCAAATGTCTTCCTCGGTAACGTCCACGCTATATTGCCGAAGTTCTTTCAGTTCACGAAGACCATGTGCCGTCCGGATAAAGCCCGGGCAGACCGCGTTGCAGCGAATGCCTCGGTCACGGTACTCGATTGCGATAGCCCGGGTAAACATATGACAAGCCCCCTTGCTGGTGCAGTACAGCACTTCCATGGGGGTGCCGGCGACCGCGGAGATCGAAGATGTATTGACAATAGCGCCGCCGCCATGGGCGAGCATCGAAGGCAAAACCGCCTTTGTCATCAGGAACATGGATTTGACGTTTACACTCATCATCCAGTCCCATTCGTCCTCAGTCGTCTCCAGGAACGGCTTTACGATGACCGTGCCCGCATGATTGTAGAGCGCGTTGATCCGGCCATCGAAAACCTCGTTGGCCTTTGCAATTGCGGCCGTGACTTGCTCTGACGACGAAACATCGGCTTCCAGAAAGAAGGCCCTGCCACCTTTCGAGCGAATTTGTTCGGCCAGCGCCTCGCCGGCTTCGACCTGGATGTCGACAATCGCGACATGGGCTCCTTCACGCGCGAACACTTCCGATGCGGCCCCACCGGCTCCCGCTGCACCACCAGAAATCACTGCGTTTCTGCCTGCCAGCCTGTCAGTCACCTTGTCCTCCATTCACTACCTGGTTTCTGCTGCGGCCTGATTACGACGCCGCCCGCCTGGGCGCGTCGCCGCCTTGTCCTATTCCCAGACGCCCCAGCGCACCCCGTAGCGCGCCGTTCAACCGCTCGGCCCACTCCGCCTGGCCCTGTCCCGCTGCCACAAGATCCTGCCGGATTTCGATCATTACATGCGGTATCGCGCGCCGCTCACCATGGACCGGAATCGTGTAATCGGTCACGTCGCTGACCGAATAGGGTACGTTATGCCCCACGGCCAGGCCGCTGCCCTCGAATTCGGCGCCCAGCCGGTGAGCATACTCCGGGTCGCGATTATACAAGAGACCCAGATGCCAAGGCCGCTGTTCGCCATGGAATACAGGTGTGAAGCTGTGCACCGACACCAGCACCGTGCGCCGGCCGGCGCGGCGGCGTAGTTCCAGTTCCGCGTCGATACGGTCGTGATAGGGATCGAAGACCTCACGCACCCGCGCATGGACATGGTGCGGGTCAAGCCCCTGGTTGCCCGGCACCTCGGTGCCCTCGCTGACGGTGACGATGGAACTGGGAACCGTCGGCGGCCGGTTGCAGTCGATGACCAGGCGAGAATAGCGCTGCAGCACCAGCGCCGCACCAAGCATGTCGGACAGACGCTCGGCCACGGCGGCGGCGCCGATATCCCAGGCGATATGGCGTTCGAGGTCGGTTGCGCCGAGACCCAGATCGCCAAGGCTGCGAGGCAGGCGCCGGCCCGCATGGTCGCATGTCAGGAAAATTTCCGACGGGCCGTCCAGCCGGCGACAATCCACCGGATGCGGCTCGTCCTCTTCGAGTAACCGTCTGTACGGTTCCCCCATGCCTGCTCCTGTTCGTGGCGCCGCCTTATCCGCCTGGCGGCATGCCTTTGTCATTTT
>JBFFGY010000096.1:0-8595 GCA_041557215.1 Alphaproteobacteria bacterium | reverse complement strand
GGCCGCAACCCGACCGGCCTGGCAATCCCGGTGGCGCGGATCGCCGACATGCTGCTGGAGCCGGGCCAGACCATCGACTTCAACGGCGAGCGCATCACCTATCCGGACGTGAAGCTGGTCTACTGGGCCGGCGGCAACCCATTCCACCATCACCAGGACCTGAACCGCCTTGTCGAGGCTTGGCGGCGGCCCGAGACGGTGATCGTCAACGAACCCTGGTGGACCTCGACCGCCCGCCACGCCGACATCGTGCTGCCGGCCACCACCTCGCTGGAGCGCAACGACGTCACCGCCAGTTCGCGCGACCGCTTCATCCTGGCCATGCACAAGGCGGTGGAGCCGGTGGGCGAAGCCCGAAACGATTTCGATATCTTCAGCGGCCTGGCCGGCAGGATGGGATTCCGCGAAGCCTTCACCGAGGGTCGCAACGAGATGGAATGGCTGCGGCATATATACGACGTCTGCCGCCAGCAAGCCGCCCAGTTCGATGGCGAACTGCCTGACTTCGACGAGTTCTGGGAAAAAGGGCATGTCGAATTCCCCGAGCCGGATAAGCCTTATGTCATGTTCGAGGATTTCCGCAACGAACCCGGACTGCATGCGCTGAATACACCGTCGGGCCGCATCGAAATCTTCTCGGAAAAGATCGCATCCTTTGGCTACGAGGATTGCCCCGGCCATCCGGTCTGGCTGGAGCCCACCGAATGGCTCGGCGGGAACAAGGTGCAGGAATTCCCCCTGCATCTGATTACCAACCAGCCTTCGACCCGGCTGCACGGGCAGTTGGATATCAGCGGCCTGAGCCGATCCACCAAGCTGCAGGGACGCGAGCCGGTCTGGATTCACCCCGAGGACGCGGCGGCGCGCGGTATTGCCGACGGAGACATCGCGCGGCTGTTCAACGATCGCGGGGCCTGTCTGGCAGGGGTCATCGTCAGCGACGACGTGCGTCCCGGCGTGGTCCGCATGCAGACCGGCGCCTGGTTCGATCCGCTGGAGCCGGGCAGGACCGGTTCGCTGGACCGGCACGGCAATCCGAACATCCTGACCCAGGACAAGGGCACCTCGAAACTGGCCCAGGGGCCGGTGGCGGAAAGCGCGCTTGTCGATGTGGAACTCTGGGGAGGCGAATTGCCGGAAATCACCGTGCACAGCCGCCCCGGCATGACGGCGGGCACTGGGGCGGCCTGACGCCGCTCAGCCGTCAGACCGCGGAACGGCGCCCCGGCTGCAGCAATTCGGTTACCGACAGTTTGTCCAAGGCGCGGGCCAGCGACACCACGCCTTCATAGCGGGCATGCTCCAGTTCCTGCGGATAGAGCATTACCACACCAAAGAAATCGACCACTTTCCCACTGGGCGCCTGCAGGCACCAGAATTCGTCCGGGGTCGTGACGGGTGGCGCCAGAAGCACGCCGGTAAAACCAGCATCCTTCGCCATGGCGAACGGCAAAGTAAGATTATCCGTGCAGAGCCCGAAATCGAATGCAACACCATGGACATAGGGCAGTTTGCCCAGCGCCCGCAACATCTCCATCGGCCAATCCGCCGGCAGGCACATGGCCAACTCGCCAAATGCCACACCCGACCCGGCGGGTAGCGGCTGATCGCTCATGCCCGATGTTATCAACGTATGGCACTCCCGATCCGCGGTCGGCGGAACATGGTGGATATCAATAGCGATATTATCGGATTCCAGTTCATGGAAAACGGTATCGACAGATCCTACATGCGTCCGGATATGCTCCAGTACGGCCGCCGCGGTTTCGACATTGGCCACCGCTGCTTCAACGGATTCTTCGCTGGACATTCGCCTACCCGATCTCCTGCTCTGTCAGAGAGCCATCATAATCATAACGGGGCGCAAAAGGGAAACTTCCCGGCATCCCATACAATTGACGGGGGGACGGGATCAAAACCCGACTCCCGTCAACCAGTCTTCGATATGCCGCGCGACCTCCTCCCATCCCGATTCAAGCATTAGTGCGTGCCCGAGGCCCGGCAGGATATCCGCCCGTTCACCCAATAGCCGCGCCGCCGACCGGATGAACGCCGGAGGGATCAGACGGTCGCCATCGCCCCCGACCATCTTGATCGGCATATCGGGGATCCGGGAGGTTTCCAGAAAGGCCGGGTTGGACATTTCCGCCCAGGCACGGTGGGATTCGTCGGTGAAGCGATTTCCGTATCTGGAAAACCCGTTATCGGGCCGATGGCCAAAAACCGCCTCGAACAACACCGCCGGGCTGGGCGCCTGACGGCCGAATTCGTGGGCCATGCCGACATCCCAGAACAGACCCGGATTGTTGAGCGCCATGGCAAGACCGGCGCCGCTCAACCCCGTCGCCGGGACCGGCGCCATAAGCACCGCGGCCATCGCCGGATGGGCCTCCAGATAACGCTGGGCGACAAAGCCACCCATGGAATGCGCAATCAGGATCGGCGGTTCGTCAAACCCCATCGCGGCATGGACGATGTCGGCCACATAATCGTCAATGCCGAAAGCATGTATATCCCCACGGCCCTCGCTTCCGCCATGGCCGCGCAGGCTGGGGGCATGGCATTCCCAGCCGCGTGCCGCAAACCAGCCCAGGAAATGCACGTCCCAGCACCAGGCGCCGGCAAACCCGCCATGGATAAAGACCAACGGCGGGCGCCCTGCCCTGCCCTCGCCGGCCCTCAGGACCTCCAGGCTGGGTTGCCGTGGCCGGTCAAAGCTCAAGAGATCGCCTCGAGATCGTCGATCAGGCGCGCCACGACCGCCAATCCCTGGCCCCAGAAATCCGGATCGCTGGCATCCAGCCCGAAGGGCGCCAGAAGCTCTTTATGGCGCAACGTCCCACCAGCCCGCAGCATGTCCAGATAGCGCTCGGCAAAACCCGCATCCGCTTGTTCGTAGGCGGCGTAGAGGGAATTCACCAGGCAATCGCCGAAGGCATAGGCATAGACATAGAAGGGAGAATGGATGAAATGCGGGATATAACCCCAGAAAGTCCGGTAATTATCATCGAAACGCAGCGCCGGGCCGAGGCTCTCGACCTGGACGTCCATCCAAATCTCGCCCAGCCGTTCCGGCATCAGTTCGCCCTCGCGGCGTTCGTTATGGACCCGCTTCTCGAACTCGTAGAAGGCGATCTGGCGAACCACCGTGTTCAGCATGTCCTCGACCTTGCCGGCCAGCATGCCGCGGCGCGCCTTTACGTCGTCGGTCTTCTTCAGCATTGCCTGGAAGGTCAGCATCTCTCCGAACACCGAGGCGGTTTCGGCCAGTGTCAACGGCGTGTCCGCCATCAAATGGCCCTGATCCGCGGCCAGCACCTGATGGACGCCG
This sequence comes from Alphaproteobacteria bacterium, assembly GCA_041557215.1. Classification (GTDB taxonomy): domain Bacteria; phylum Pseudomonadota; class Alphaproteobacteria; order UBA8366; family JADFVY01; genus JADFVY01. Next base: position 5,264 of record JBFFGY010000096.1, on the reverse strand, counting down.
TGGCCAAGCTCGTGCGCCAGGGTCATCACGTCGCGCGTCTTGCCCTGGTAATTCAGCAGAAGATAGGGGTGGGCAGACGGCACGGTAGGATGGGCGAAGGCGCCGGACGCCTTGCCGGGGCGCACCGGCGCATCGATCCAGGCATTATCGAAAAAACGCTGGCCCACCGCCGCCAAGTCGGGCGAGAAGGCATGATAGGCGCCGAGCACGGTGTCGCGCGCCTCGTCCCAGGCAATCTGGCGCTCGTCCGCGTCGGGCAGCGGCGCATTGCGGTCCCAGTAGTCCAGCCTGTCACCACCGAACCATTTCGCCTTCAGCGCATAATAACGGTGGGATAGTGAAGGATAAGCATCGCGTACCGCCGAGGACAGGGCATCGACGACCTCGTCCTCTACGAAATTCGACAGGTTCCGCGAGGAATCGGGGCGGGCGAATTTGCGCCAGCCGTCTTCGATTTCCTTGTCCTTGGCAAGCGTATTGGTGATCAGCGCCAGCGTCTTCACATTGTTGGCCAGCACGCCACCCAGGCTCGCCGCGGCGTCCTCGCGCTTGGTGCCGTCGGAATCCGACATCAGGTTCAGGATCTCGGCCTCGGTCAATTCCTGCCCACGGAAAGGGAAGCGCAGATTGGCCAGCGTTTCGTCGAAAAGGCGCACCCAGGCCGCCCGCCCCACCACATATTTCTCGTGCAGCACCCGCTCGATTTCGTCATCGAGCTGATGCGGGCGCATTGCGCGAACGTCACGTAGCCAGGGGTTGTAGCGAGCCAGTTCGGGCGCATCCAGCAGCGCCTCCAGCCGATTGTCCTCTAGCCTGTTGATCTCCAGCGTGAAGAACAGCATCCGTATCGAGATTGTGTTCAGCCGCTCGAAAACGCCCTGGTAGAACTTGCCGTTCGCGGGATCAGACTGATCCCCGGCATAGACCAGCTGCGCGTAGGAGCCGGCGCGCGACATGGCTTCGTCGATGTGCTCATATTCCGCGATAGCGGCACCCAGCGCGGCACCGTCCAGACCGGCCAGCTTGCTCTTGTATTTGCTCTCGAACCCCTCTGCATCGGTTGCCATGCGGTCCAGGGCACCGGCCAGTTCTTTCGAATCGGGCGCCGGATAGAGGTCCGACAAATCCCACTGCGGCAACGCGCCAAGCGCGGCGGCTTCAGTCATTAAATAACTCCCTTTATTTCTGGAACCCATATATGATGCTGTTCAAGACAGGACAAGCCGGACATACCGGATAGAACAATGTCAAAGGGGGCAAACGTCCATGGATTACAAATCCGTCCGCAATCTCCCAAGCATGTTTTTCGATCAGGCGGAGCGTTTCGGCGCGCGCGCGTTTTTATGGGACAAACGGGGAGGCGAATGGAAGAGTCGATCCTGGACGGAGACCGCATCTGAAGTAACAGCACTGGCGCGTGGCCTGCTCGCGCTGGGCGTGCGACCGGGAGACCGGGTCGGGCTGGTGTCCGAGAACCGGCCAGAATGGCTTATAGCAGATGTGGCGATCATGTCGATCGGGGCCGTTACGGTACCGGCCTATATCACGAACTCGACCGACGACCATAACTACCTGCTGTGTGACAGCGGCGCCAAGGGCATCATTATTTCAACGCAGGCCTTGGCCAGAGAGGCTCTTCCGGCTGCCCAGAAATGTCCGGATACCGAGTTTGCGATCTGCATGGAATGCCCCAGCGACGTTCCCGAACAGGGCTTGCGCACATTGACCTGGGAGGAATGCCTCTCCGGGGCGGCGGGCCACGAGGAAGACATCCGGGAAATGGCGCGTCAGACGGCCCGCAGCGACACCTGCTGCCTTATCTATACGTCCGGAACGGGTGGGCGCCCAAAGGGCGTCATGCTGAGCCACGGCGCGATCCTGTGCAATTGCATGGGCGCCGAGGATGTGATTTCGAAGCTTCCGGATTACCAGAGCCCGGGCGAGGTATTCCTGTCCTTCCTGCCGCTTTCCCATTCCTATGAGCATATGGCGGGGCAGTTCTTCCCGATGTCCGTGGGCGCGGAAATCTATTACGCGGAATCGCTTGAGAAACTGGTGGCCAATATTGCCGAGGCGCGACCAACTATCATGACCGCGGTACCGCGTCTCTACGAGATGATACACGGCCGCATTCTGCGCGGCCTGGAAAGCCAGAGCGGCCTGAAGCGCAAACTGTTCCACAAAGCGGTGGAACTGGGCCGCAAGAAATATGAAAATCCGGGGTCACTCACCTTGGGAGAGCGTATCCTGGATGCCCTGCTCGACCGGCTGGTGCGCGCCAAGGTCTCGCAGCGTTTTGGCGGCAGGCTGAAGGCTTTCGTGTCGGGCGGCGCCCCGCTGAATTACGACGTGGGTATTTTTTTCGTGGCACTTGGACTGCGCCTGCTGCAAGGCTATGGGCAGACCGAATCTGCTCCGGTCATATCGGTCAATCGTTACGAGGTGAACAAGATCGATACGGTGGGACCGCCGATGAAGGACGTCGAGGTGCAAATCGCCGAAGACGGCGAAATTCTGGTGCGCGGCGAATTGCTGATGAACGGCTATTGGAACAAGCCGGATGCCACCGCGACGGCAATCGTAGACGGTTGGCTGCATACCGGCGACATCGGCGAATTCGACGAGGATGGCTACCTGATAATTACCGACCGAAAGAAGGACATCATCGTCAATTCGGGCGGCGACAATATCTCTCCGCAGCGGGTTGAGGGCATGCTGACGGTGGAAGCGGAAATCGGCCAGGCCATGGTATATGGCGACCGCCGGCCGCATCTGGTGGCTTTAATCGTGCCCGACACGGATTTCGCCTGGGCCTGGGGAACGGGGCACCAGCGCGCCACCGATCTGGAGACATTGATCAGCGACAAGGATTTCATCAAGGTGATCGACGAGGCGGTCTCGCGCGTAAACGCAAAACTGACCGCACCCGAAAAAGTACGCCGATTTACCCTTGCGTCGGAAGGTTTCACTATCGATAACGAGATGCTGACGCCGAGCATGAAAATTCGTCGTCACGTGATAAAAGGAAAATACGGCAGCGTTCTGGACGCTTTGTACAAGAACTGAACGAGATTAATCAGTCGGGCGTCCGGCAGCCATTTGTCGCCATGTGGAGGAGTAACGGGAACATGTTGACGGCCCGCCGCGTTGGACCGTTTGCGGGGCTTGTAGCGCTGCTGGCGCTGACAGGCTGCGATATTCATATTCCGTTATTCTACGAAGACCCGACCACTCTGAGCGATGATCGTAGCCAGGAGGTCAAACAGCTCGACGACCGAATTCGCGGCGACATTTTATCCGGCTTCGTTGAACAGGAAGTCGGCATGTTGAAAAACGTCACGATCGATGTTTTCGAGCAGCGAGTCCTTCTCGCCGGAACGGTTACGGCCCAGGAAGCGAGAGAATTAGCCGGTGCGGTCGCCGTTTCCATGCCAGACGTGACAACGGTAATCAACGAAATCCAGGCAGTGAAGGACAGCAGCCTGCGCGACAAGGCAGAGGATCTTTCGATCGAAAACAGGGTCAAGGAGAGCCTGCGCGAATCGAGGGAGGTCAATTCCTTCAATCTGCGCTGGCGCAGCGTCAGTGGCGTGGTCTATCTGTTTGGCCGCATATCCAGTGGACAGGAACGAGCCAGGGCACTGGCGATCGTGCGGGCAGTGTCCGGCGTCAAGGATGTGGTCGACCATATGACCGTCCGGGCACGCGAGGGGGAACAGAGCTGGTTGAACAATCTGCTTTGACGGCAAAGCAAGGATTAATCCCGGGATGGGCGATTGGCGCAATGATCTGAGCTTCAGCGCCGGGCTCGCAAACATGTTGTTGCAAAACAACCATACTCGTCCCCAGCCGATTGAATTTATCGGCATGCGCTGTACCCTCTTGTAGAAGACAACGATATTTCGGAATAAGAAGACTCTCGGAGAGGGTATGGGTTCATGGCTTTGAAGCAGGTATCGCTGGACGACAAATACGAGCTGGAGTCGGGCCGGGTCTATATGACCGGGACGCAGGCGCTGGTCCGCCTGCCGATGCTGCAGCACCAGCGCGACGCGGCCGCAGGGCTGAAAACCGCCTGTTTCATTTCCGGCTATCGCGGCTCGCCGCTGGGCGGGCTGGACACTGCCATGTGGCGCGCGCGCCGCTTCCTGGAGAAGAACAACATCCTGTTCCGCGCCGGCGTGAACGAAGATCTGGCGGCAACCGCCATTTGGGGCACCCAGCAGGTTGGCCTGTTCCCCGGCGCCAAACATGACGGCGTCTTCGCCATGTGGTACGGTAAGGGTCCGGGCGTCGACCGTTCCGGCGACGCCTTCAAACATGCCAACAATGCCGGTACCTCGGCCCATGGCGGCGTGCTGGCGCTGGCCGGCGACGACCACACCTGCCGGTCTTCCACCCTGCCCCACCAGTCCGACCACGCCTTCATCGACGCCAGCATCCCGGTACTCAACCCGGCGGGCGTGCAGGACGTCATCGATCTCGGCCTCTACGGCCTCGCGATGTCGCGCTACTCCGGCTGCTGGGTCGGCTTCAAGACCGTGGCGGAGACGGTCGAGACCTCGGCCTCGGTGGCGATCGACCCGCTGCGCCTGGAAATCGCCACGCCGACGGATTTCGATATGCCGGAAGGCGGGCTGAATATCCGCCGGCCCGACCCGCCGAATTCGCAGGAATACCGCCTGCACAGATACAAGCTTTATGCCGCCATCGCCTTCGCCCGGGTCAACAGGCTGGACAGGGTGGCGATCGCCAGCCCGAAACCGCGCTTCGGCATCGTCACAACCGGCAAATCCTATCTGGATGTGCGCCAGGCGCTGGAAGATCTGGGCATCGACGAGGCTTATGCCGCCGAAATCGGCCTGACCGTCTACAAGGTCGCCATGGCCTGGCCGCTGGAGCCCGAGGGCGTGCGCGCCTTCGCCGAGGGGCTGGAGGAAATCCTCGTCGTCGAGGAAAAGCGCGCGGTCGTCGAGAACCAGTTGAAGGAACAGCTTTATAATTGGGAGGCGGCGAAGCGCCCGCGCATCGTCGGCAAGTTCGACGAGGCCGGCGACTGGATCCTGCCCTCGGCAGGGGCCCTGACCCCGGCGCGGATCGCCCGGGTCATCGCCAAACGGCTCGCGCGTTTCCATACAAGCCCGCGCATCGAAGAGCGGCTCGCCTTCCTCGACGCGAAGGAAAAGGCGCTGGCATCGCTGCATCCGGCGCCCGCGCGCATTCCCTATTTCTGTTCCGGTTGCCCGCACAATACGTCGACCAAG
>JBFFGY010000095.1:0-8595 GCA_041557215.1 Alphaproteobacteria bacterium | reverse complement strand
CAGGGTGGTCCCTGGGACAGCACCGGCATTTTGGGCCAGCATGAGATGACCCTCGCGGCGCCATTTCATATCTTCGGATGCCTGCGCAGCTTCCATCACGGACAGTGCCTCCTGCAGCAGCGCCTCCTCCCCGCGCAGCATGCCCAGTTCCCCCAGCGCAAAGCCCAGATTGGCCTGGCAGGCCACCCAGTGGCCGGGGAAGGTCTGCTGCCTGATATTGTCTATGGCCGCGCGCGCCGCCTCGATCGCCTCCTCCAGCATCGCCGGTTTCTCAGTCTTGCGGCCCAGCATGCCCAGTGCGTGGCTGAGATTGCGCAGGGCAATCGACTTGTCTATGGGCACCCTTTTGCGAGCCGATTCCACAGCCTTGCGCGCCAGCTCCACGCCTTCTTCCATGGCCGCGATATCGTCCTTGCGGTCTCCGATATCGACCAGGATCAACGCCGGTAGGCTGACCACCACGCCGCGCAGCAGGTGGCGCGGCCAGGGTTTGATTTCCAGACATTCCCGGAAAGTCGCGACCGCAGCCTCCAGCATGCCGCAGCCTGGCTCCATCCCTCCCAGTCCCCACTGGGCGCGGCCCTTGTAATAAATTGCAGTAGCTAGTTCGGGTGTCAGCTTCTCATCGCGCAGGACCGGGATGGCCTGTTCGAGGATCGCTAGCCCCTCTTGAAATCTTGCACGGTCAGGCCGCCGGCCCGCCGCCTCCGTCAACAGCATGGCGAGTTGCATCTGCGCGCGCACCCAGCGCCGAGGTTTCCTGTCCCGCCGCAACTTGCCCGCCGCCTTGCGGGCGGAGGCCAGCGCCCGCTCGGTGCGGTCCTCGCGGTTTTCCTTGTCCCGGGCGACCTGCCGATTGAATAACCAAAGTGCGCCGGCCGCCGCTCCCAGCAGGACGGCGGCGATGCCCAAAGGCCAGATTTCGACGTTGAGGTTCATTCCCACATCCGGAAAAGGTTCGATCCCTTGAAATGAACCATGCCGGTTTAAGGGCGCGTTAATGGCAGGCTGTTATAGAGGGCGGGTAACAATTCGCGATTGGAGACCCTTTACTTGAGCAGCCGCGCCGCACCGCTGATTCTGGCAGCCGCCTTCGGACCGAAGCTGTTTGCCATCGGCTCCAAGCTGTTCAAGTCGGTCAAGATGGTCAAGGCCGGGCTGGCCGGGGCCAGCGTGATGGCCTACTCCATGCTATTCAGCTGGGAATTCTCGGTAATCCTGATCGGTTCTCTTGTGATCCACGAATATGGTCATGTCTGGGCCATGCGCGCCGTCGGCATCCCGACCAAGGGGTTTTACCTGATCCGCTTCATCGGCGGGACGGCCGTGCCGGAGCGCGCTTTCGCCAGCCGGCTGGAGGAGCATTTCGTGGCCATTGCCGGGCCAGTTTTCGGATTGGCTCAGGCGCTGCTGCTCTATGCCTTGTTCCTGGCCAGCGCCAACCCGATGTTCGGGGCGGTGGCGGCCTGGGTGGCGGTGCTGAACCTGTTCAACATGACCCCCGTCACGCCGCTGGACGGCGGGCGTATCGTCAAATCCGCCACCATGTCGGTGGGATCCGGCATCGGCATGACGGTACTGATGATCGGCATCTTTGCCGCCATCGTTCTGATGTTCTGGCTGAAAAGCTGGGCGCTGGCGCTGGTCGCGCTGTTCTCGCTGTTCGAGTTCATGGTGGAGCGGCGCACGCATCGTTTCACGCCCGACCCCTATATGAAGCGCATGACGCCAGGACAGACTGCCAGTTGCCTTGCCTCCTATGTTGCGGTGGTGGTGGCATTGTCGCTTGTCGCATACGGTTGTCTGGCGGTTCCCGAAGCGCGGCTTGCCATGTCCATACTTTCTGACGGCTGATGCTTTAACAGCGGCGTCAAGCGCGCTACTGTCCCACTGATGACTGTTTCAGATACCGAAAGCTTGGCTATCTCGATCCGCGCCGGCGACCGGCGCGCGTTGGCGCGTGGTATTACGCTGGTCGAATCCATGCGGCCCGACCATCGTGAACAGGCCGACGCCCTGCTGGAACAGTTGCTGCCTCACGCGGGGAAATCCATCCGTATCGGGATAACGGGTGTACCGGGGGTCGGGAAATCCACATTTATAGAGGCCTTCGGGCTTCATGTGGTGGGCCAGGGCCATCGCGTGGCGGTGCTGGCGGTGGACCCCACGTCGCGCCGCAGCGGCGGCTCAATCCTTGGCGACAAGACGCGCATGGAAGAGCTGTCTCGCCACCCGTCGGCCTATATCCGCCCGTCACCCGCCGGCGAAACGCTGGGTGGGGTTGCGCGGCGTACCCGGGAGGCCCTGCTATTGTGCGAGGCGGCCGGCTTCGACGTGATCTTTGTCGAGACGGTTGGCGTCGGACAGTCGGAAACCGCCGTTGCCGATATGACTGATTTATTTCTGCTGCTGCTGCTGCCAGGGGGTGGCGACGAATTGCAGGGGCTGAAGCGCGGTATCGTTGAGATGGCCGACATGGTGTTGGTCAACAAGGACGATGGCGATCTGGCAGATGCCGCGCAGCGTGCCGCCGCGGAATATAGCGCGGCCCTGCATCTGTTAGGCGCGGGAACGCCGGAGTGGCCGGTGCCGGTGACCACCTGTTCAGCGAAAACCGGCAAGGGCATCGCCGAGGCTTGGCAGTGGGTCGAGACTTTCCGCACCACAATGGATCAAACCGGCGCCATCGCTGCCCGGCGTGCCCGACAGGCCCGGGAATGGATGTGGAGCGAAATCCGCGAGAACCTGATAGGGACCCTTAAGGCCAATCCCAATGTTGCGGATGCCCTGCCCAGTCTGGAGCGGGAAGTACAGTCAGGTGCGATTACTCCGGCCATGGCCGCGAGGAGACTGCTGCAGGCGTTCCTGAACCGGGACTAGGAAAAAGCTAAAGCCGATGCATCGGCCGCCGCGGACCAAGCCGCGACTGGCACGAGTTTTGCTGGCTTGTCGGGCAGACCCTTCGATAATCTCCCAACTACATGGAGCGCCCCCATCGGCGCTCCATTTTTTCAGGCGACCAACCGGTCGGCCATGAGCGCCGCCTGTGTTCTGTTTTCCGCTCGCAGTTTTCGCATCACCTGTTTCACGTGGGCCTTCACGGTGTTTTCACACATCTCCAGGCTTTCCGCGATTTCCCGATTTGACATGCCCAGTGATATGAGCGCGAGGACATCGCGCTGTCGCCGCGTAAGGGTCGTAAAATTCTCCGCGATGGCGGCCTCCCGGCGCGCGCTATTCCCATTCCGCCGTCGACCGAGCATTGATTCAGTCTGCTTGCCGATTTCCGCGTCAAGAACCAATTCCGGGGGTGCGTAGACCCCTTTTGCCAAAACCAGACGGAGAATGGCAACGAGCATGGGTCCTGGGGTCGATGACGACAGGAAGGCTTTCGCTCCCCGCTCCAGACAGCCTCTCATCAGTTCACGATCGTTCTTGTCGCACATCACGACCAGCGGCACATCACCGATAGATACCGCCAAGGATGCGACAAATTCTATGCCTTCGGCATCGGTGAACACCAGGTTGTAAAGAACAACGCACTGTCCCGGATCATGTTTCAGTTTTTCGCCGATCAGGTCCGCGCGCTCCACTTCCACAACCTCAAGGTCCGGGTCTATCGACTCTATCAGAAGCCGAACACACTCCCGGCACAAGCGGCGGTCATCCGCAACAACGATTCGGATGGAGGATTCACCCCGCGCCCGCGATTCTTCCCGACCGTATATTTCCGTATGCGCAACAATGCCTTTGTTGCGCCCATCCTTTACCCGATCTGCCATTATCACACCCCAAGAAAACAAACCCTGGCAGGTTCAACTTCCCCAATTTCCCACATATTTATCGTGGAATTAATGTACCATAGGTTGACGAGGGGGTCATGTTGTAATTATGCTCTTTTTAGGTAATTGCTCTTACCTGGCGCAACCAGCACCTGGCGATGTTAATGGACTGCCTGGATTTTTCCTGTTCCGCGAGCACGTCAACCAGATATACGCATTTACACCAATAGCGATATTCCGGTTGGCATCGGTCGCCAAATTTCCTGGCGACGGCGATATCGCATTACCCGGATAGCCATAACCATGTTGTCTGCATCAGGCTGCTGGAAACACGCTGTGCCCCAACACGATCAGCGCGCGGGACGGAAACAAACCCGAAATATCCAGATCCGCTAAATTGGCAGACGGCGAACTTGATTCGACGGTTAATCCAGTTGCACTTCCCCGTCGTTGACGGAAATTGCAACCTGCTGCAGCGATTTCCCACGGCAAGGTCCAAACACGCAGTAGCCGTCCTCGATCCTGAATTCGGCACCATGGGTGGCACAAAGGATGTGCTGCTTGTCGAGGCTCATGAACTGGTTCTCGATCCAGTTCAGCGGCGAAGCGGCATGAGGGCAGGAATTGACGTAGCCATAAACCCGCTGCCCCTGACGCACCACGAAGATGTCGTCCCCGCTTTCGGTCTCGAATCCCAGGGCCTCGCCATCGGGGATGTTTTCGAGGCGGCAGAGGATACGACTCACGCCTGCGTATCCCCCATACTACAAATCAGCGCCCATGAATCACCGTCGATCGGCATGACGGACAGTCGGGACTGACGGATAAGCGCCAAGTCCTGGAGTTTGGGATCGGCCTTGATATCCGCCAAGGTGACAGGCTTGCTCATCGGCTTCAGCGCCTTGACGTCAACCATGCCGAACCGGCCTGATGCGTCTGTGGGGTCGGGATAATATTCCCGAGCGACCTCGACAATCCCGACAATGCGCTTTTCATTGACCGAGTGATAGAAGAAGGCCCGGTCGCCAATCCGCATCGCCTTCATATTGTTGGATGCCTGGTAATTCCGCACGCCATCCCATTCGGCGGTGCCGTCGCGTACCTGGTCTTCCCAGGACCATGTGCCCGGTTCGGTCTTCATCAGCCAATAGGCCATATCTGCCCTCTTATCATTCGAAAACTGGACTCGCCGCGACTGTGCCACAGCGAGACGGCGGGGAAAAGACCGTCACCGAAATACCGGTGGCGGCTTTCCCTCGACAATGGTCGACAATGCGATAGAAGAAACGGTACGCCCAAGATCACGGAAACGGTCGATGACCCGCTCAAGATGCTCCACGGACCCGACCGCCAGCTTTAGATAGAAGCAGTCTTCGCCTGTAACATGATGGCAGTCGATTACCTCCGGTAGGTCATGTGAGAGTCTCCGCACAGCCTGGTATTTTTCGCCCGGGCAGGTAACACGCATGAAGGCTGTCATGCCCCAGCCGAGCTTTGCTCGATCAACCACCGCTCGCCAACCGGTAATAAGGCCGACATCCTCCATGCGCCGGACGCGATCCGCCACAGCAGGCGCCGACAGGCCGACACGCCGACCCAGTTCGCTGAAACCGATGCGCCCTTCTGCCTGCAGGATCGTCAATATCCTGCGACCGGTTTCATCAAGTTCGCTTTCAATCGGAAGAGATTCCATATATTCTTCATTCGTTTTAAAGGTATATTTTCTATATCACCTTTTAATTATAGTTTTCAAGAACATCATACTGTTATAAATTAAACCATTAATGCCATAGAACCTTTAAATTGTCTGCAAGCGGGTAAAATATGCTCACCTTGTTTGCCAAGGCGCTTGGAATTGGGCTCTTGCTGGCTGTGCCGTTGGGGCCGATCGGGTTACTTTGCCTGCGCCGCAGCCTGACGCAGGGCATGGCAGCGGGTATGGCGGTCGGACTGGGCGCAGCCACGGCGGACGGCCTCTATGCCGCAGTCGCGGCTTTCGCCCTGGGACTAGTGGCCCCCTATGTTGCCGAGACCGGCTGGTTAAGCCTTGTCGGAGGCACAGCCCTGATCGCCATTGGCTCGAAGGATCTGATGCACCGGGACACCGCGACAGCCCCACCGACATTGCGTGGCCAGATCGGAATCTATGCGGGCGTCGTGTTGCTGACGCTGACCAATCCTGCCACGGTCCTGACTTTCGGCGCCATCATCCTGGGCCTGGGACTGGTGCCGGACATGGCAGCGCCGCTGGACGGGCTGATATTCGTAGCGGGCGTGTTCCTCGGATCCACTGCCTGGTGGGTCGTCCTCAGCGCGATTGGCGGCCATGTGGGCGACCGCCTGCCACCTTCGACGATTCGCTGGACCCGCCGCGCCGCCGGTGCCGCCTTTGTCGCCTTCGGGATTTACGCCTTGGCGCGGTAGTCAACGATCAGACGATTTCCTGCTCGTCCCGGCCCATCGCCGCGCAGAGCAGAAGATAGAGCTTGCCGACATCGGCCGTCAGGAAGGTCGAGTGCAGAAGCTGTTCCGGGTCGCACTCACGCGCTTCGGTCAGCAGGCGTTCGAACTGATCGACATACTGCGTCACGTAGCGCCGCATCTCTTCATTGCGGCGCAGCTTCTCGCCGATATTGCCGGCGCTCGTCGCCGTGTTGCGGCCGCGCAGCAGCGTACGGGTGAACACGCCACGATCGCCCGACGCATAGCGTTTCCAGTCGGCCTCGGGAACGTCGTCAAACAACGCACGGGTCAGATCAATCGCTGTCGAATTCAAATCCTCGATCACGAAACGCGCGGTCTTGAGGAACAGATCGCGGCGCAGGCCCTGCTCCTTGACCTGGAATTCCTTGGCCCGGGCCTCGGCGCGGTCGGCGGCAACGATCATTCGTTCGGCCGTATGATCGAACGCCGTTCCGGCGCGGTCGGCGCGGGTCATCACCTGTTCCAGAGTACGCAACAGCGATCCGCTGTGCTGCTGGATATGCTGGCCGATCTCGGCAACCTGGTCGATGCTGCGCGACGTTGCCGCATCCAGCGTCTCGCGCTGGCGTGAAAGATTCCCGCCGGCGGACTCAATCTGACGGGCGGCGGCCTCGATGGCCTTGTCGAGATGATTCGACTGTGCCCGGAACTGTTCGGTCAGCAGACTGATGCGGGAAGCCACCTGGTCCGCGGTTCCTGTCAACTGCGTGCTTTCGCCGGCGAATGCGTCGCTGATGCTGCGCAGCCCATCGGCCGCCTGCATCACGGCACGAGAGAGATGTTCGGCATGCTGGCGCACAACATTGCCCGTCGAATCGATATGGCCGCTCGCCTGCTGGGCGCGTTCGGTAAGGATGTCTGTCTGCTGGCGGAACCGGGCGGAAACCTCGTCCAACAGTCCCAGCGCGGTTCGGACCGAGTCGTTCATTGATCCTGATTGCGCAGCGAAGCCACGGCCGGCCTCAGCAATCCGTTCGGTCACGCGGTCGGCAGCAACGCCGAGTTCCGCAACCAGATGCTTCAATCCGGAAGAAATCTCCTGCGTCTTCTGCTCACTGGCCTCCACTGCAACGCCCAGCGCCTCGGTATGCTGACCGACAACCGTCGCCACCGTATGAGCGCGCTGGCCGATCATATCGGCGAGTGCCGCAAGGTCCCGGCTCTCTTCGCGCAAGGTATCGCGAATCCGTGCAGCGTCAGCGGCCGCCAGCTCGGCGCTGCGCGCCATTTCCTCGGTATTTTCGCGCATCGCTTCGCGCATGGTTTCGCGAATCCTGGCCATGTCGGAGGCGGCCGCGGCAGTACTGCGCGACATGTCATCGGCGCTCTCGCGGATCGCTTCACGCAGCATATTGCGCACATTGACCATGTCTGCCGCCACCTGGTTGGCGCCACGCGCCATCCCTTCGGCATTCTCGCGAAGAGCTTCGCGCATTTCTCTCGACTGATTGACCGTATTATCGGTAACCAGACGCAGCGTTTCGCTCTCCTTCTGCAAAAGGCCCGATATGGTTTGCGCCTGTACGGTCGCCATCTCGGACGCTTCGCGAAGCATCCGTGTCTGCTCATGCATGACCTGCGACATTACTTCGGCCTTCTGTGCCGCCGGCGCCACAGCCTCGCTGTAACCCTTCGCGCCTTCGCGCATGGTATCGCCCAGTTCAGCGATGCGCGCCGCTATCAGCGCCTCGAAATCGGCGGTCTGGGTCGCCGACCGCTCGGCGGCCATTGTCAATTCGCGCGCCTGCCGCTCCAGAGCCGCGCGCACCGTCTCCGCCTGCTCGGTCGTTGCCCGCGATGCTTCGACCAACTCGCCGACCTGGCCCCGCAGCAGATGGCTCAAGACCGTAACCTGCTTTCCGGTTTCATCGCTTGCCTTGGCAAGCTGACGCGCCTGTTCGCCGGTGGCATCCTCTACCCGGATAGCCTGGTCACCGACATATTCGGCCATCCGGTTCAGTTCGTCCGCGTGCCCCCGCAATGCCTTGTTGAGATCCCCGATCTGAGTGAAGCTGAACTTGCCGGCCTCGGACAAATCCTCGATCTGGCTGCGCATCACAGCAGCGAGATCTTCAACCTGATTGGCGCTGCGCTGCACCACACCCGCCAGTTCCTGGGCGCGCTGACTCAACACCGTATCGAGACGGGTCGCCAGGTCACGGGTCTGGTCATCCAGTTTGCCGCCGACATCCTGGACACCGTCCACTGCGCTCTGGAAGAACTCGTTCAAGGCAGATTGTTGCCCCTTCAGGGCATGCTCCATGGCGTCCGTCGCGCCGGTGATCTTCTTGCTCAGAGTCTCGGAAAGCTCCGACAGGAAGTCGTCGCT
>JBFFGY010000094.1:0-8611 GCA_041557215.1 Alphaproteobacteria bacterium | reverse complement strand
CGGCAGGCAAGGATGATCAGGCAGTGCGGATCCGTTCCAGGAACCGGTCGACCGCCTGCGTCAGCTCGTCGGACTGGTGCGACAGCGCCGTTGCGGACTGTAGTACCAGCGATGCCGCCTCACCGGTATCGACGGCGGCTTTGCTGACTGCGGTGATATTGCCGCTGACCTCCTTTGATCGGCCGCTCACACGCTGGGCGTTGCGCGGGATTTCCTGGGTGGCCGCATCCTGCTGTTCCATCGCCACGGCGATGGCGGTGGAGATTTCATTGATTTCGGTAATGGTGTCGCCGATTCCCTTTATGGCGCCGGCAGCATCGGTCGTCGCGTATTGGATCGCCTCGATCTGCGAGACAATGTCTTCTGTTGCCCTGGCGGTCTGGTTGGCTAGGTTCTTGACCTCGCCGGCGACCACGGCGAAGCCCTTTCCGGCCTCGCCGGCACGCGCGGCTTCGATGGTGGCATTAAGGGCCAGAAGATTGGTCTTGGAGGCGATCTCGGTAATCATGGCGACGACGTCGCCTATCCGGCCCGCCATCTCCACCAGCCCCTCGACGGTTTCGTTAGTTCGCGTCGCCTCGCTGGCTGCGCGCCGGGCGATTGTGCTGGAATGGCCGACCTGTTCCAGGATTTCGCGGATAGAGGAGGATAATTGCTCGGCTGATACCGCAACTCCTTCGACACTGCTGCTCGCCTCACCCGATGCTTCGGCGGCCGCGCCTGCCTGGTTTCGGGTTTCCTCTGCGGTTTTTGACATGCGCTCCGCCGTTTCCTCCATGGCGCCGACCGCGCCGGAAACGCCATGGATGATGCTCCTTACGCTTTCTTCCAGTGCATCGGCCATTTCGCCCACGGCCTGTTGCTTTTCGATCTCGCTGCGGCGCTCCTGCTCTTCCTTCTCGGCGGTGATCCGGTCGCGCTCCTCCATCGCACTGCGGAATGCCTCGATAGATTTTGCGATCGCCACGAACTCGGCGAGGGGAGCCTCTTTGAATCGCACCGCGGTATTGCCTTCGCTCAGCGCATTCAGGGTAGAGGTCGCCTTCTTCATCGGCCTCAATATCCACATATGGACGACATATCCGAGGAAGCCCAGGATCAGGATCAGACACAAGAAGACAAGGTTTCCCAACCCGATGATGGAGTTTGCCAGCCCGGCGATATTCGTAATGCTCCCGGTTGCCAGGTTTGCGGCATCGGCCGACAGACCGGCGCGAATTTCATTGAGCAGTTTCAGGGCTGCCCGGGTCGCTTCCCTGGCGCGGTCCCGTTCCGCGATGATCTCGATGCGCCTGTCGACTACCTGATAAAACGCATGAAACTCGCCGAGGCTGTTCTCCAACTCCTGGATTTGACGATCGCCTTTCATGCTCTGCAGCAGCAGCAGGCTGCGGTACCTGTTATCGTCAAGCGTGGCGCGAATTGCCTCGATCTGATTGCTGCTCTCCGCGGAAAGTGCTCGCAACAGCATGTTTTTGTCGGCGCGCAAGGTTGATATCAAGAGCCTGCTATCATTGTCGAAATCCGCTATTCTGTTCAGATCGGCACGAATTTCCTGCATTTCTTCGAGGCTCAACAGAGGAGAGCCATCAAGGGTTGCCTGAAGGCGGGAGGAGGTGCCGCCAACCATGGATGTCAGCGCGTCCTCGATCTGATTGAGCAGGCTGTCCATCGCGCTCATAACCGCGTCGATATCCGCCGTCAGCGCCTCGGCCCGGCCAGAGGCCTCTCCGGCCTGACTTATCTGCTCGCCGACCGTATCGGCCTGGGCGATAAGCGCCTCGTCACCGGTATTTGCAAATCTGGCTACGGTTTCCTCTGCCGCCAGCATGGCAGCTGCGCGCTCAGTCTTTCCCTCGGCATGCAGGACCGCTTCCGCGAGCCGACTCAGTCGCTCGGCATCCAGCGCCAATTCGTTCTGCCTCACGGTTTCGGGGATTGTGTAGTTGCGCGTTTGCTCTGCCAGCTGCGTGATGGATTTCATCTGGTTGCTGACCTGGACGACCGCGATCGCCAGCACGCCGACGGTAATGACCCCGAAAACAAGCGCGAGCATGGAAAGACTCATCCGGGTCTTTTCCCGGCCGGCCGTTGCTTTGCCTTCGTAAGCCATCGTCCTAATCCAGTTCTCGGCCCGCTGGCCGAATCTGTATTGTCTTAACGGCGAGGGATAGCGCGCCTCCTTTTTCCCGAAGCCTGAATGCGCATTCCGGCCGATATGCTAGCCACCGAATTCCCTGACCTCTGCGCTTGCCTAGTCCAGAGCCTGGTTTTTGCCGATCCAGGACGTGATGAAGCGCAACCGCCACCTTTTGATGGCCCGTTACCAGACTAGATGGGGGATATATAAGATTCGGTTAACAAGTCTTTGGAGGCAGCCGTCAACAAGGGTTGTCCGGCACCCAGCAATAGCCGTCGGGATCGAGGATATAGGCCTCGCGCAGGCCGTGCGGTTTGTCGGCGGCACCGGCCAGCACAATGTAGCCTGCTGACCTTGCGGCGGATTCGGCCCGATCCGGATCGCAATAGTGAAGTCTCAGTTCGATGCCTATCCCACGACCTTCATGCCCGGCCACAAAACCATGCAGAGGATTGTCTTCATAGCTGTGATCGGCATGCAGCATCCATTCTGCATCACCGCGCCGGAGCATCGCGAAATCGGGATCTTCGTATATGGCCTCTGCGCCCAACACTGCCTTTGCGAAGGCCGCTGACGCCGCGACGTCGCGCACCAGCAAGTTGATGCCAAGCCCTTTAAGGCTGCGGCCGTATTCGTCCGCGGGCATCCAGGGGGTTCCCGTCCGTTTCGTTGCCATCCTCGTTCCTCCACCAAGCCTGGAAAAACAAAACGCCCGCGGGTTCTTCACCCGGGGCGTTTCGGCGTCCTGAAGACAAAGGCTTTGTTGCGCGCGGCCTAGAAGCCCTCACGCTGTTTGCGCTTACGCAGCAGTTTGCGGAAACGGCGCACGGCCTCAGCCTTCTCGCGAGCCTTGCGCTCAGACGGCTTCTCGTAGGACCGGCGCAGCTTCATCTCACGGAAAATACCCTCGCGCTGCATCTTTTTCTTGAGCGCGCGAAGGGCCTGATCGACGTTATTGTCGCGAACTGATACCTGCACGTTATATCCGCCTTTCCATCATCTGTTTACGGACGCAATAACCTTTAGCCGGACCGTTCGCCGGTCCAGCAGGACGGGGCTTATAACACAGGCTTTTCCACTTGTGAAGGGTCGCATTGCCGCAGGTCCGCATTATTTTTCTTATGTGTTTCTTGGTTTTTTTTAAGGCTTTACCCTGATCGTATCTCACACCATATTTCCCACCATGGCTATTCTCAAAATTGCCCGTATGGGCCATCCGGTGCTTCGTCAGGTCGCGGAACCTGTCGAGGATCCAACCGCACCGCAGATACATGCGCTGATCCGCAACATGATCGACACCATGCAGGATGCCGACGGGGCAGGGCTGGCCGCGCCGCAGGTCCATGTGCCGCGGCGCGTTGTGATATTCCATGTCCC
This sequence comes from Alphaproteobacteria bacterium, assembly GCA_041557215.1. Classification (GTDB taxonomy): domain Bacteria; phylum Pseudomonadota; class Alphaproteobacteria; order UBA8366; family JADFVY01; genus JADFVY01. Next base: position 5,094 of record JBFFGY010000094.1, on the reverse strand, counting down.
CGAGGAACGGGCCGGCGATACCGGGGAATCGGCGCCGACGCCGCTGACGGTGCTGATCAACCCGGTGATCGAGCCGCTGACAGAAGAGGCAAAGCTGGGCTGGGAGGGCTGTCTGTCCGTTCCAGGCCTCGTCGGCGCTGTGCCCCGTTTCACAAAAATCCGCTACAGCGGGCTGGCGCCGGACGGAAACCGCATAGAGCGTGTGGCCGAGGATTTCCACGCCCGCGTGGTCCAGCACGAATGCGACCATCTGGATGGCATACTCTATCCCCAGCGCATGACGGACATATCGCTGCTGATGTTCCAGGAGGAACTGCGGCACGGCCCGCCCGAGGCCATGCGTGAACCCACGGAAGAGGAATCGGAGCCCGTGTGATGAGTGACGACCGTCTGAAGTTGCGTGACGATCTGCTGCGGGCGGCGTTGCCGCATGTTCCTTTCGACGGCTGGACGGCGGCGGCGCTGCGGCGAGGGGCGGAAGATATCGGCATCGCCAAGGATGTTGCGGTCGACGCCTTTCCCGGCGGCGCCGCGGACATGGTGGAGCATTTCAGCGACTGGTCGGACCGCCGTATGTTGGAATCGCTGGAAGCAATGGGGCTGCCGTCGATGCGGTTGACGGAACGGGTGCGGACGGCCGTCGAGGTTCGCCTGCGCCAGGCCGAGCAGTATCGCGAAGCGGTGCAACGCTCGCTGGCCTTCCTTGCCATGCCGCAGAATGCCCTGCTTGGCGCGAAGCTGCTGTATCGCACTGTGGATGCGATCTGGCACGCGGCCGGCGATACCGCGACCGACTGGAACTTTTACAGCAAGCGCGGTCTGCTGGCCGGGGTCTTCAGCGCCACGGTTTTATATTGGCTGAACGACCGGTCCGAAGGCTTTGCCGACAGCCTGGATTTCCTGGACCGCCGGCTGCGCGACGTCGCTGGGATCGGCAAGGCAAAGGCGAAGTTCAAGGAACGCTTCAAGGGCTTTCCGAAGAAATATCGTCCCTACAGGGGTTAGCTGGCACTCTTCGGTTTCAACCGCGTCACATGGCCCATCTTGCGGCCGGCGTGGATTTCTGCCTTGCCGTAGAGATGCAGGTAAGCACCCGGTTCGGCCAGGATCTCCGGCCAGGCATCAGCCTCGTCGCCAATCAGGTTCTTCATCACCGCGTCCGAATGCCGGTCGGTTGAGCCCAGCGGCAGGCCGCAGACGATCCGGACCAGCTGCTCGAACTGGCTGGTGTAACAGGCGTCGATGGTCCAGTGCCCCGAATTATGCGGCCTTGGTGCCATTTCGTTGACCAGTACGTCGCCATCGCGGGTTACAAACATTTCCGCGCCCATGACGCCGATCAGGCCGATTTCTCCGGCGATGCGCCGGGCGATGTCTTCGGCCCTGGCGGCAACTGCGGGCGAGACGTCGGCCGGGGCGATGGTGGTATCGAGGATGTGGTTCACATGGCGGTTCTCGACGACCGGCCAGGTCGCGATCTCGCCGTCAAGTCCGCGCGCCACCATGGCCGACACCTCGCATTCGAAGTCCACGAATCCCTCGAGAATTGAGCTGTCGGCGCCGACGGATGCCAGAACGTCCGCTGCTGCGTCGCCGTCGCGCAGGCCCGCCTGACCCTTGCCGTCATAGCCGAAACGGGCGCTCTTCAAAACGGCCGGGCGGCCGATTTTGGCTTCGGCCGCCTGCAAGGAGGCCAGGTCGGGTACTTCCGCCCCGGGGGCGGTGCCGATGCCGATGCCGTTCAGGAAGGACTTCTCGCGCAAACGATCCTGGCAGATTTCCAGAACGCCAGCGCCGGGATGGACCGGCGTGATCTCGTTGACGCGATTTACCGCCTCGACTGGGATGTTCTCGAATTCGAGGGTGACGACGTCGACCGAGCGGGCGAATGCCTCCAGCGCCGCCGCGTCGTCATAGGCCGCCCGCGTGGTTGCTGCCGACACCTGCGAGGCGGGAATGTCGGATTCCGGCGCGTAGATATGGCATTTGTAGCCCAGCCGCGCGGCCGCCATTGCCGTCATCCGGCCAAGCTGGCCGCCGCCGAAAATGCCGATGGTGGAATTTGGGGGAAGGCGGCGGGTCATTCCTCGTCCTTCGGTTCGAGGGCGACGGCCTCGGTCTGGGCCGCGCGCCAGGCGGTCAGGGCGGCATCGACCGCCTCATCCCCCAGGGCGACCACGGAAGCCGCCAAAAGCGCGGCATTGATGGCGCCGGCCTTGCCGATGGCCAGGGTGCCCACGGGAATGCCGCCCGGCATCTGGACGATGGAGAGCAGGCTGTCCATGCCCTTCAGCGCCTTGCTTTCGATGGGGACGCCGAAGACGGGCAGGGTGGTCATGGAGGCGACCATGCCCGGCAGATGGGCTGCACCGCCAGCGCCGGCGACGATCACCTGCAGGCCGCGGCCCTTGGCGGCCTTGGCATAATCGGCCATGCGGTCGGGCGTACGGTGGGCGGACACGATCCGCGTTTCGTGGGGGACACCGAGGGCTTTCAGGGTGTCGGCGGCGTGGCGCATGGTGGGCCAGTCCGACTGGCTGCCCATGATAATGCCGACAACGGGCTTGTCCGGCATGGCGGCAACTCCTTTCCGGCCTAAGACGGCTGTTGGAAGGCGCGCATTATAGAAATCGACGGCGCTGGCGCAAGGCCGTCAACAGCCAGTTTACCTTGCCTGCAAAATGCCGGATTCGGTCAAACAAAAACCTGATTCATATAAATAATGTTGGTTAATTGGCTAAATAAATGCCGTGTTTTACTGGTCTCCGTATAGTTAACAAATAATTACTAATTGTGCCATTTTCAATATTAACCGTTTGTTAACTTGTTTTCTATTTTTTGTTTATTTATTTTGTATTTTATTTAAATGGCCGCTGGGTGGGTTTCGGCCTCGAATGAATAAGGAGAAAAGCCATGTCGTTCGAACAAGCATTCATGATTACGCCGAACTCGGCGTTATCGGGTGTGATCTGGTTCGTGATCCTGTCGGCGCTGCTTTATGTCGCCCGGCAGCCGGCGCACCAGGCCATCCTGTCCCTGACCGGCGCCTTCTATCGCGGGCTGCGCATCGCCGCGCAGTCGATCCGGCGCGCCGAGGTGAATTTCTCGCTGCGTAACCGCGAGGTGCTGCTGGCCCACGGCCGCGAGCAGAAGGAAAGCGTCATCGAGCGCGAATTCGAGCGCATCGAGAACGCTGTAAAACGCGACCTTGCCGACACGCCGGCCCTGTACCGCCGGATCAGCGAGCGCATCACCAAGGTCGAGGAAGACCATCAGGAGAGCGTCGACGTACCGCCCTCGCCGCCCGGCTGGGTGGATGCCGTCAAGGCGGTCGCCAACATCAACTCCAAGGGCGATCCGATGGTGGCCAAGATCCTCGAGGTCATCCACAGCTCGCTGGTCAAGGTGCACGCAGCCGCGACCGACGAATACAGGAAGGCGACACAGACCCGGCATAAGTTCCTGAAGGCAATGATGCCGGAGGTCCGCAAGCTGGAAACCACCCTGGGACTGGCCGACAAGAACGTCACGGCCCTGTTGCAGAAATTCCAGGTGATCGACCGCCATATGGAGGAATATGAAGCGATCCTGAAGAAAACCGACCAGGCGCAGCGAGCGCTGTCGACCTCGGCCTTCACCTATTTCCTCATCTCGGGGCTGGTACTGGCCGTGGCCGCATTCGGCGCAGGCATCAACTTCCGCCTGATCGCCAGGCCGATGGCCGAGATGGTCGGCGGCAACGCGATTGTCGGCGGGCTGAAAGTGTCTGAGGTGGGCGCCCTCGTCATTATCCTGCTGGAAGTATTTGTCGGCGTATTTCTGATGGAAGCGCTGCGTATCACCAGCCTGTTCCCGTCAATCGGAACCCTGAAGGATGCCACGCGCATCAAGATGGCCTGGTTCCTGCTGTTCCTGTTGACGGTGCTGGCGTCCATCGAATCCGGCCTTGCCCTCATGCGCGAAATCCTTGTGCAGGACGAGCAGGCAACCAATGCCTTCCTGCGCGGCGAGGCGGTGACCGCGGCGGCAAGCGAATCCTTCCGCTGGGTCACCACGGCGGCGCAGATGGGCCTCGGCTTCTTCCTGCCCTTCGTGCTGGCGGTAGTCGCCATCCCGCTGGAGACGTTCTTCCATACTGCGCGTAGCGTGTTCGGAACGGCCATGGCCGCGGGCATGCGGGGCTTTGCCGCAATGCTGCGGGTGATCGGCGGCATGTCGCGCCAGATCGGCTTCATGCTGGTTCACTTGTACGACATCATGGCCGTCGTCGGCATGGCCGTCGACGGTGCCGCCCGGATGGTCCGCCGTTCCGGTAACGGCAGGGGCGACCCCATGCCGCGCCACGAACCGCGTCCGGCCATGAGCAAGGAGATTTCGTAATGTTGAAGAAACTGACCAGAACCATGGCCGCACTGTCGCTTGCCCTCGGGCTCTCGGCATGTGGCGACGAGAATAGCGGCGCGCAGGGCTATTATATGCTCCTCGATACTTCCGGCACCTATGCCAAGGAACTGGAGCAGGCCCAGAAGATCGTGCTGGCCATCCTGACCCGGCTGGAACCCGGCGATTCCTTCGCGGTCGCCCGCATCGATACCGGCTCCTTCAGCGAGAAGGATATCATCGCCAAGGTGACCCTGGATGACCGGCCCAGCGTGGCCAACCAGCAGAAGCGGGAATTCCAGGCCGATGTCGCAGCCTTCATCAAGAAGGTGAAGCCCGCCCAATATACCGACGTCACCGGTGGCATTCTGCAGGGCAGCGAGTTCCTGACCGAGAAGGGGGCCGGTAACAAGACCATCGTCATCTATTCCGACCTTCAGGAAGAGCTGGCGAAGGGCTTTACCCGCAAGGGCATTGATTTCGAACTGGACGGTTTCCGGGTCGTCGCCCTGAACGTAACCAAGCTGCGCTCGGACAACCGCGACCCGCGCGAATATATGAAGCGCCTGGAAGACTGGCAGGCCCGCGTCGAAAAGGGCGGTGGCAACTGGCAGGTCATCAACAATCTCGAGAATATCGAGGAACTGATGTCGAGTTGAACGGCAGGGGCAGGGCGGCCCCTACCGCGAGAGCGGCCCGTCGCCGGGAAACCGG
>JBFFGY010000093.1:0-8614 GCA_041557215.1 Alphaproteobacteria bacterium | reverse complement strand
CGCCTATTCGGACATGGCCTGCCGGGCCAAATTCCCCGAACTGACCACGGTGCCCTGCCCGTCCTTCGAGGATGTCTTCGCCACTGTGCGAGAGGGCCGGGTGGACCGCGCGATGATTCCCATCGAAAATTCGGTGGCTGGCCGCGTCGCGGACATTCATCATCTGCTTCCCGAATCGGGTCTTCATATCGTCGGCGAACATTTTCAGCGGGTGAACCACAAGCTGCTGGCGCCGAAGGGAGCCAGGATCGACGGGCTGAAGCGTGTCCTCAGCCACGAACAGGCCTTGTCGCAATGCCGCAACTTTCTGCGCAAGCACGGGCTGAATCCGCATGTCTATGCGGACACGGCCGGCGCCGCGGAATTTGTCGCCAACGAGGGTGATGTGACCCAGGCGGCCATCGCCTCGCGGCTGGCCGGTGAAATCTATGGGCTGGAAGTCCTTGCCGACGATATCGAGGATGCGGTTCACAACACCACGCGCTTCGTCATCATGACCAGGGACCCGATCGATCCGCCGTCGGACAACGGGCCGGTGATCACATCCTTCGTGTTCCAGGTGCGCAACGTGCCGGCGGCGCTCTATAAGGCGATGGGCGGTTTCGCTACCAACGGCGTTAACATGACCAAGCTGGAATCCTACATGATCGGCGGCGATTTCAACGCTACCCAGTTCTATGCCGATATCGAGGGCCATCCGGATCACACCCCGGTGCGGCTGGCGCTGGAGGAACTCGGCTTCTTCAGCCGTAAAGTGATGATTCTCGGTGTCTATCCGGCCGACCCGGAACGCTATAAGCGGGGCTGAGCGGCGGGACAGCGCGTCATGCCAGTCACGTTCCGGGAAATCGTCAAGACCTTCGACCTCGAGCCCATAGAGACCGATGGAGAGTCGGTTCAATTACGCGTGGAAATCCTCCATGAAGCGGGATCGGAGAAGCCTTATTCGGCGCGCATCTGGCGTGCAGCCGCGATTCAGCTTCGTCCGGTGGAGGCCGAGGAGGACGAATTGGAGGAGTACCGCATTCTCATCGAGGACGAGACCATCGGCGGCGAGCAGTTCGATGGAAAGACGGTGGAAGAGGTGCTCGACCAGATCCGTCACCGTATCCGCGCAGCCTGGTATATTCCCCGCTGAAACGAAAAACCGGCGCCCAAGGGCGCCGGCTTCGTCTTGTCAATCGGACTTCTTAACCGTCAGCCGCCGTCGATGCGCAGGCCGACGAAGCGCTGGTCGTCACCCGACTTCACCGTCAGCAGGATCGACCGCAGGCCCCGCGAACGGGCGTCCTTGATCTTTGCCTCGACGGCATCGGGGGTCAGCACTTTCTCCTGGAAGACCTCGGTGATGACGTCGCCCTCGCGCAAGCCATTCTCGGCCGCCGCGCTGGACGGGTCGATGTCCGTGATCACGACGCCCTCGATGCCTTTGTCCAGGCCCATCTCCTCGGCCAGCTTCGGCGTGATGCTGGACAGCGACAGGCCCAGTTCGTCGAAGCTGCGTTCGACAGGCTTGGCCGGCTCATCGGGCGAGGATTTCGGCAGGCTGGCTTCGTCGAATTTCTCCAACTCGCCCAGCGTCACGTCGACGGTTACCTTCTTGCCGCCCCGCCAGACCAGTACCTCGACCGTCTTGCCGACAGCAGTGTCGGCGACGATACGCGGCAGCTTGCGGGACTCGTTGACGTCGCGCCCATCGAATTTCAGGATCACGTCGCCTTCTTTCACGCCGGCCGCTTCCGCCGGGCTGTTTTCCAATACACCGGCGACCAGCGCGCCGCTTGTTTCCTTCAGGCCCAGGCTCTCGGCGATCTCGTCCGTCACCTGCTGGATCTGTACGCCCAGCCAGCCGCGCTTGGTCGTGCCGAATTTGCGAAGCTGGTCGATGACGCCGTCCGCCAGGTTCGACGGGATAGCGAAGCCGATGCCGATGCTGCCGCCGCTCTGCGAATAGATTGCCGTGTTGATGCCGATGACGTTGCCGTCCATGTTGAATAGCGGGCCGCCGGAATTGCCTCGGTTGATCGGCGCATCGGTCTGGATGTAGTCGTCATAAGGGCCGGAGCGAATGTCGCGCTGGCGCGCTGAGACGATGCCGGCGGTCACCGTGCCGCCAAGGCCCAGTGGGTTGCCGATCGCGATGACCCAGTCGCCTACCCGCATCTTGTCGGAATTGCCCCAGCTTACGAAGGGGAACTTGCGGTCCGCCTGGATTTTCAGCAGCGCCAGGTCGGTCTTGGTGTCGCGCCCGATCAATTCGGCATCGTAGGTGGTGTCGTCGAACAGCGTCACCGTGATCTTGTCGGCGCCTTCGATGACATGGTTGTTGGTCACCACCAGGCCTTCGGCGTCGACGATGAATCCGGAACCCAGCGACTGGGCGCGGCGGGGTCGCTCTTCCTGTTCGCCGCGACGGCGATTGAACTGGTCGAAGAAATCCTTGAAGGGCGATCCGGGCGGGAAGTCGAATTCCAGCCCCTCGCCGCCGCTGCCCTCCATGGTCTGGGTCGTCGAGACATTGACCACGGCCGGCTGCAGGTTTTCAACGAGGTCGGCGAAGCTTTCCGGGGCGCCGCGGGCATTCGCGTCAGCCGGAAGCCAGACCAGTGAAGCCGCAAGGGGCAGCGCCAGCAGCCACCCGAAAACCCTGGTTTTTCTGCTCTGGCGAAGATTTTCTAGCATACGCGTCACCGCAAATTCTCCATCATGTCCACTTCATGCCGCACCATCGAGGAAATTTTCCTACGCGCGGCGAAACCGTCTTCAGCCAAATCTGGTAAAAGGCCCGGCCGGTTTCAATACCGGTGATCCGCCCGATAGTATCGGACAAATGTTTAATAAATTGTGGTCACAAAACGGCGATGGCGCGAAATTAAATACGCATCGCGCGACTTTACCCGCCGGAAAATCGGTATGCGAAGCGGATCAGCCAGACGCTGATTATGCCGGTAATGGCGGCGCTCATTCCGAACGACCGCAACGTCGAGGCCGGGATTTCCTGCATCGCGGCCATCATTCTTTTCATTCCTTCCGGGAACAGGGCGTAAATGACGCCCTCGATCACCAGAATGAGGGCAAGCGCGGTCAGAACGATTTCGCCGGTGCTGTCCACGCTTGCCCCCTGTTCCGGTTCCTGTCAACGCGGCCTACTTCTTCTCCTCCTGGCCGAAGAAGCGGAAGAAGTCGCTGTCCGGAGTCAGCACCATGGTCGTGCTGTCGCCGCCCAGGCTATTGCGGTACTCCTGCATCGACTTGTAGAAGTCGAAGAATTCCGGGTCGCGCCCATAGGCGTCGGCCAGGGTCGTGATGCGCTGGCCCTCGCCTTCGCCGCGCAGGATTTCCGACTTGCGCTTGGCGTCGGCCACCAGCACCACCTTCTCGCGGTCGGCCCGCGCCGTGATCTTTTGCGCTTCTTCTTTGCCCTCGGCGCGTAACTCGCGGGCCTCGCGCTCGCGCTCGGCGCGCATGCGGTCATAGACGTTCTGACTGATCTCGACCGGCAGGTCGGTCCGGCCGATGCGGATGTCGACGATCTTCACGCCGAAACCCGGCGCAGCGAGGTCGATCTCGGTTCTGATTTGCTCCATGATGTCGTCGCGCTTGTCGGACAGCAGGTCGCTCAGCGAGTTGCGGGCGATGGTCTGCTGTAGCGAGGCGTTCACCAGCCGGCCGAAGCGGTCCTGGAAATTGCTCTCGGTCCTGACCGCCTGGAAGAACAGCAGCGGATCCACGATCTTGTACCGCATATAGGCATCGACGTTGATGCGCTTCTTGTCGACCAGCGGCACCTGGACCTCCGGCGGGTCGAGGTCGAGAACCCGTGTATCGAAATATACGACATCCTCGGCGAACGGGATCCTGAGATGCAGGCCCGGCTCCCTAACCACGCGAGTCACCTTGCCGAAGTACAAGACGATCGCCTGCTCGGTCTGATGCACGGTATAAAGTGTGGAGCTTGCACCGACCGCCGCGGCGACCAGCAGCACGCCCAGTATGATTCCTGCGTATTTAAGCATGGTTTTTTGTCCCGATCCTATTGGTTGGCCGGCGGCGCCGCCTGGCCCCGCTGCAGTTCCGGCAGCGGTAGATAAGGCACGACACCCGAGCCGCTGGCCCCTTCATCGATAATGATCTTGTTGGCCGATCCGAAGATGCTGCCGAAGGTTTCCAGATACATGCGTCGGCGCGTTACGTCGGGCGCAGCCAGATAGGCATTGTAGACTGACAGGAATCGCTGAGCCTCGCCCTGCGCCTCGCTGATCTGCTGCTGCTTGTAGGCCTCGGCCTGCTGGATCATCTGTTCCGAACGGCCGCGCGCTTCCGGCACGATCGAATTGGCATAGGCCTGGGCCTCGTTCTGCAGGCGCTCCTTGTCCTGACGCGCGCGCTGCACGTCGTTGAAGGCGTCGATCACCTCCTTCGGCGGGTCGGATTGCTGTAGCTGCACCTCGCGGACCTCGATGCCGGCCTCGTAGGAATCGAGGATGACCTGCAACAGACCCTTGGTCACGGCTTGGATTTCCCCGCGGCCCTCGCCCTGCACCGCCCAGTCGAACGCGCGCTGCCCGACCACCTCGCGCATGGCGCTTTCGGCTGCCACCTTCACGGTCGCCCTGGGGTCGCGAATGTTGAACAGGTATTTGCCGGCGTCCTTGATCTTCCACTGCACGGTGAAGTCGATATCGACAATGTTCTGGTCGCCGGTCAGGATCAGGCTTTCTTCCGGCACGTCGCGCTTTGACGTTACCCGGCCCTGGCGGTCCAGGGCGCCGCTATAGCCGATATCGGTGCTGTTGACCTGCGTGACTTTCGGCAGTTCCACGTCGCCGACCGGCGCCGGCCAGTTCCAGTGCAGGCCTGGCCCGGTGGTATCGACCCACTCGCCGAACACCAGCACCACGCCCTGCTCGTCGGGCTGCACCCGGTAGAAACCGCCCACCGCGAACCAACCCGCCACCAGCAGCAGCAACAGCATTACCACGATTTTGGCGCGACCGCCGCCCGGGATGATCTTCTTCATCTTGTCCTGGCCGCGCCGCAGAAGCTCCTCGATGTCGGGGGGCTGCTGCCCGCCGCCACCGCCGCTGCCGCCTCCACCCCAGGGACCTTTGCCCCCGCCGCCGCTACCGCCGCCGCCCCATGGGCCGCCGCCGCCATTCTGATTGGACCAAGGCATCTTTGTCGCTTCCCGCCGCTGTTGACAGATATGGGCTATAAAAAACTCGCATTTCGGCGCCGTCGGGGGGTTCCCTTCAGGCATTGCAGTGACATATATGACTTCCAACCCGCCAGCGAAACCCCCCGCCGGGGCGCGGAGGCGCAATTTTTTACGGAATATGAAGGAATTTTCAGCATGGCCCAGGTGACCGAACAGCAGATCCTCGAAGCGTTGAAGGCGGTAAAGGACCCGGATACTGGCCAGGACGTCGTCTCCGCCGGCATGGTTTCCGGCCTGATGATCAAGGACGGCAACGTGGCTTTTGCCCTCGAGGTCGACCCCCAGCGCGGCCCGAACCTGGAGCCGATGCGTAAACAAGCCGAGAAGACCGTCCATGCCATGGACGGCGTGCTGTCGGTCAGCGTCGTGCTGACCGCCGAGGCCGCGCCCGCACAGAGCGCGCCCCAGCCGCAGCAGATGCAGGGCGGCAACGGCCATCCCGGCGGCCAGGCCACCGGCCATGGCGACGGCCGCGATCTGATCCCCGGCATCCCGGGCATCAAGCACATCATTGCGGTCGCCAGCGGCAAGGGCGGCGTCGGCAAGTCCACCGTCTCGGTCAACCTGGCGATGGCGCTGTCGCTGGCCGGCCACAAGGTCGGCATGCTCGACGCCGATATCTACGGGCCCTCGCAGCCGCGCATGATGGGCATTTCCGGCCAGCCCAACACCAAGGACGGCCAGACCCTGGAGCCGATGGAAAATTATGGCGTCAAATGCATGTCGATGGGCTTCCTGATCCCCGATGACACGCCGATGATCTGGCGCGGCCCGATGGTGATGAGCGCGATCCAGCAGCTGCTGCGCGACGTCAACTGGGGCGAGCTCGACGTGCTGGTGGTCGACATGCCGCCGGGTACCGGCGACGCCCAGCTGACCATGGCCCAGCAGGTGCCGCTGGCCGGTGCGGTCATCGTCTCCACGCCGCAGGACATCTCTCTGCTCGACGCGCGCAAGGGCCTCAACATGTTCCGCAAGGTCGAGGTGCCGGTGCTGGGCATGATCGAGAATATGAGCTACTTCGCCTGCCCGAACTGCGGCCACCGCTCGGAAATCTTCAGCCATGGCGGCGCGCACAAGGAGGCCGAGCGCCTGGGCATCGACTTCCTGGGCGAGGTGCCGCTGGACATCGAGATCCGCGAGACCTCCGACGGCGGCCACCCGATCGTGGTGAGCAAGCCGGACAGCGAGAACGCCAAGGTCTTCCGCGAAATCGGCGAACGCGTCTGGGCCAAGCTGGAAAACACCGGCGCTAAGGCGATGCCGAAGATACTGGTGCAGTAAGCAGAGTCCGACATCGAACGCCCCGCGCGGCGGCCCCGGCCCAGCGGGGGGATGCCCGCGCCCGGCGCCTGAGGGCCAACAAATGAACCGGGATGAGGGCGGCGTATCTCCAATACGCCGCCCTGTGGCGCCGCGCGGATATTACCGGGTAGCCCACCGTCGGCGTCATGCACGCCGTAAGCCGAAGAAATACGAATCGTCATTGCGAGCCGAAGGCGAAGCAATCCAGATTCTGCAACCGCATTCCTGCCTCTTCTGCGGCGCATGGAGCTTTGCTCCAATATCCGTCCTGCCATCCGGCATCCGCTATCCGGCCTCTGGACCTCCGCCGTCCGCCGCGCCATAGTGGCGGCCTGTTTCTATTCGCTGGGGAGGGGGCGGCGGCGCCCTTGTGCAGGCCATGGACCATGTCTTTCACCGCAATGCGCGGGGTGCCTATCCGGTCGCCGTAAAGGGCGACGGCATCCACATTATCGACGCCCAGGGCAAGCGCTATATCGACGCTTCCGGCGGGGCGGCGGTGTCCTGCCTGGGGCACAGCAACGAGCGCGTGATCGGGGCGATCAAGGCGCAACTCGACGCGCTGCCCTTCGCCCATACCGGCTTCTTCACCAACGAGCCGATGGAGGCGCTGGCCGACCGTATGATCGCCGACGCGCCGCCGGGGATCGAACGGGTCTATTTCGTCTCCGGCGGGTCGGAGGCGGTGGAGGCCGCGCTCAAATTGGCCCGGCAGTATTTCGTCGAGATCGGCCAGCCGCAGCGCCGCCATGTCATCGCCCGGCTGCAAAGCTATCACGGCAACACGCTGGGCGCGCTGGCCGCCGGCGGCAATCTCTGGCGCCGCCAGCAGTTCGAGCCGTTGCTGATCGAGACCCACCATATCCCGCCCTGCTTCGCCTATCGCTGGGCCGAGGAGGGCGAGAGCGAGGCCGATTACGGCCGCCGCGCGGCGGATGCGCTGGAGGCCAAAATCCTGGAACTGGGCGAGGACGCGGTGATCGCCTTCGTCGCCGAGCCGGTGGTCGGCGCGACCCTGGGGGCGGTACCCGCGGCGGAGGGCTATTTCCGCCGCATCCGCGAGATCTGCGACAAGTACGGCGTGCTGCTGATCCTGGACGAGGTGATGTGCGGCATGGGGCGCACCGGCACGCTGCATGCCAGCGAACGGGAAGGCATTGCGCCCGATATCCAGACCGTGGCCAAGGGGCTGGGCGCGGGCTATCAGCCGATCGGCGCGACCATGGTGTCCGGCAAGGTGTTCGACGCGATCCGTGACGGCTCCGGCTTCTTCCAGCACGGCCATACCTATATGGGGCACGCCACGGCCTGCGCCGCCGGCCTGGCGGTGCAGCAGGAGATCGCCGAGAAGGACCTGCTGTCCAATGTGCGGGAAATGGGCGAGGCGCTGGACAAGGCGCTCACCGAGCGGCTGGGCAACCACCGCCATGTCGGCGACATCCGCGGCCGCGGGCTGTTCCGGGGAGTCGAGTTGGTGGCCGACCGGGCGACGAAGGAAGTCTTCGACCCCGCGCTGAAACTGCATGCCCGCATCAAGGCGGAGGCCATGGAGCGCGGGCTGATGTGCTATCCGATGGGCGGCACCATCGACGGCCAGCGCGGCGACCATGTGCTGCTGGCCCCGCCCTTCATCGTGACGGCGGACGAGGTCGAGGAAATCGCCGGCCGCCTGGCCGAAGCGATCGACGCCGCCATAGACTCAACGGGAAAGTAAGGGAATGACCACCAACGATATCGACGCGCCGCTGATCGTCGCGGTGGCGCCCAACGGGGCGCGCAAGACGAAATCCGACCATCCCGCCATTCCGATCACGCCGGACGAGATCGCCGCCGAGGCCGCACGCTGCCGCGAGGCCGGGGCATCGATGATCCATCTGCATGTGCGCGATGCCGAATTGAAGCACAGCCTGGATGCCGACGCCTGCGCCGCCGCCACCGCCGCGATACGGCGCGAGGTCGGCAATGGTCTGATCCTCCAGATGACCACCGAGGCCGTGGGCATCTATACGCCGGATCAGCAAATGGCGGCGGTGCGCGCGGTGCGGCCCGAGGCGGCCTCGCTGGCAATCCGCGAATTCTGCCCCGACGAGG